>PLXD01000124.1 GCA_003151295.1 Chitinophagaceae bacterium
ATCGCAGAGAAGAGAAAATCATTCAATATGATGACCGATGAATTATATAATCTTATACGGGCGGTCAGGTATGATCGGGAAACCATCTACCATGTGAAGTGTCCCATGGCTTTTGATTCCACAGAAGGGTATTGGCTCAGCAATACCAGTAAAATCATAAACCCCTACCTGGGCAAAAGGCATCCTACTTATAAGGACAAGATGCTGGGTTGCGGAGAAGTCGACGACTCCCTGAATTTTTCAAAAAAATAGGGCTCCTTTTCTACTTAGCCGGCTTAGGTTTATAAACGAACTTCACCGCCGCACTCTTATCCAGCCCGGACGACAGGAATAGCTCGATCCGTTGGTCGCCGGCCTTTACGACCATCAATGCCGTATTCGGAGTGATGGTTCCGAGATTATCGGCAACCATCACCAACTCATATTCGATCCCCGGAAAGGCATTGAATCCGATGGTCAGCGGTTTATCCGTCAGTCCCTGCCTGTATAAAAGCAATTTATTATTGATAAACACCGTGATCGTATCGTTATCAATCTCGGCATTGTCATAGAAATCGATTTTTAATTGGGAGGTATCGAGGAGGATCGTCTTCACCAGCTCATGCGGCCTGGGTTGCAGCCGGAGGGATTGCTGAAGCCTGATAAGCGGTTCGCTTTGTTCGATATCCACCGGGAAATCAGATTGGAAGGCTTTTTTCAGCAGGATCTTGCCGGGCGGACAGGGGCTTGTCCGCTCCTGGATATGTCCTTTCCAATCGCCAGCCAACACCTCTTCGNNGAATAAATAAGATCATAGGTCTTAAGGCAAGGGATGCAATCAAGAGGGATATTGGCTTCAAACACCTTGTTCTCGATCAATACCAGCCTGTGTGTCCGGGCGTTATAGCGGCCGGTAAAGCCCATTTTGACGTAACAGGTACTGTCATAATAGTCATAGGCCGTTCCTTCTATCAGGTCTCCCGAGAAATGGATCTGCAGTTCGAGGAAATACCGGGGATAACAGCCTCCCGGCCCCTGGGTCAGCGTTCCTTTCCAGATGCCGTTCAGCTCTTCGGCCGGTAACAAATAAGGGAAAACCAGCAGCAGGGAAAGCAGCATTATGGAGTGGCAGGCGCGCATACCCTTTATTGGTTTTTTTCATATTTAAAGATCACGACGGCATTCTTCTGTTCGGTTGAAGTAATGCGCACTTCGTATCGCTTATCGCCGGCTTTTACGATCATGAGCGAGGTATTGGGTGGAATATCCCCTTCATTTTCCGCTACCATGACCAATTCGTGGTAATCGTTGCTTTCATCCAGGTGGAGTTTTACGACGATAGGCTCGTCCGAAAGCCTCGCGTTGGAGACAATCAGTTTCTTATCCAGGTAGACCGAGACAGTGTCATTGTCGATGGCTCCGTCATCATAAATATTCAGGATGACCTCGTTGGTATTGAGGCTAATGGATTGAACGAGTTGATTGGCCCGGGTAGTTAGGACCTTGGGGATAGGCACGGCGGCAGTGATCTTTTCTGTCTTTTGCGTCTTTTCGGCCGTATCGGCGTCAGCGGGATAGGGCGCGGGAGATGTATTGACCAGCTCCTGTTTGAGGGGGGCAGCAGCTGCTGGGGGCTTGATGACAGGAGGCTTCGGGGGCCTTTTTTTCTGTACCAGGTTCTTACCCGCGAAACTCGCCGGTAGACCGCTGGAGTGGTTCGATTTTGCCGGGGGATGGTTGGAGGCGCTTCCGGATTTGATGGGGGAACTCGCGGAGTTACCGGATTTTGGAGGCGGAACGGGTAAATGAACGGCCGGTTTATGGGTGGAGGCCAAGGGCTTTTTAACGGGAGCGGTCGGGGACAGGGTCATTTTGTTTTTTGCGGATTCTTCTACCTTTTCCCTTTTTACGAGAAAAGGCTCTTTGTAGAAATCCGAAGAAGCGGATCTTCTCAGGAAGACCGTGCCCTTGCCGCAATTCGAGGAATCCCTGGTATTCATGCTGACATAACTGCCTTCCAGGAATTCTTCGTCACCCGATTTTGAATACTGCAGGAAACAGGTCATGACGCAGGCGTCGCCACCCCCTTGCATACGCATTTCCGTAATCTTCAGCTCCTGCAATAGCACTTTGCCGGTTTTGGGATTGATCGTACCATCGGCATCTGCCTTACCATAAAAAACAGTGGTCTGATAGGAATAGGTGATAGCCTGGAAAGATTTGTTGTGCTGCGCGATCTGCACTTCGAACTTATAGCGTCCCTCATCCGTCAAATACCTTTTCGGAAGGTCATTGGAGCGAAAATGTCCCTGCCATACACCGGTGATATCCTGGGCGTGAGTACAGGTATAGTCAGCTAATAAAAGGAATAGAATAGTAAAGAATCTCCGCATATTCGTTCGTTTCCTACTAGCAAATTAGGTAAATATTCATAGTTATTGGATAAGTTCATAAATGATTATCTGGCAAGAGTTTGTTAATTTTTTGCCTGGTGATCAATGTCTTTTCAATGGACGGCAAGAACCTAACAGACTGCTATACAGGGCCAAGCAGTGGTATATGGTCAGCCTAAATCCATTGTTGATTGAGCATTTTAATGTAGGTTTGCACCATATGATCAAGATCAGTTTTCCGGATGGGAACATCAGAGAATATGAAAAGGGCGTTACCGCTTTGGGAATCGCAAAGTCTATTAGTGAAGGACTGGCGAAAAAGGTTTTGGCTGCCAGTGTTAACGGACAGGTCCGTGATGCGACCAGGCCTATAACAGAGGATGCGTCTTTGAAACTGCTCACCTGGACGGATAATGATGGAAAGTCCACTTTCTGGCATTCTTCGGCCCATCTGATGGCCGAGGCGGTGGAATCATTGTTCCCGGGCGCGAAATTCTGGGTCGGACCCGCGGTAGACAACGGGTTTTATTATGATATTGACCTGGGTGGGTTGCAGATCGCCGAGGAAGACCTCAGAAAGCTGGAAACGAAAATGGCCGAGCTGGGCCGCCGCAACGAAGTATATCAACGCAAAGAGATAGGCAAGGACGATGCGGTAAAATACTTCATGGAGAAAGGCGATGAATACAAGCTGGACCTGCTGCAAAACCTGAAAGACGGCGAGATCACTTTTTATACCCAGGGTGATTTTACCGATCTGTGCCGGGGACCCCATATCCCGAATACAAGCCTTATTAAGGCTGTAAAGTTAACCAATATCGCCGGTGCCTATTGGAAGGGTGATGAAAGGAACAAGCAACTGACACGGATATATGGGGTGAGCTTTCCCTCCCAGAAAGAGCTGGACGAATACCTGCTGATGCTGGAAGAAGCGAAGAAAAGGGACCACCGGAAACTGGGTAAAGAGCTGGGGATCTTCACATTCGATGATGAAGTAGGCC
>PLXD01000401.1 GCA_003151295.1 Chitinophagaceae bacterium
ATAAATGGGGCAATAAGGATGGGATATGCCAGTATTTCACGCAGGCGGGTGCATTGCTGCGGGAGGAGGGATGGAAAGCCCTGAACCCCAATAAGCAATATGATACCCTTGTTATTGAGGACATTGACAAACCGGATGCTTATAAAACCGTGATCGTAAAGAACGAAGGGGTCGCCATCAAACAGGGCGAATGGAAGTTCTTCAACCCTCTCACCGGCGCCGTTATGAGAACGGAAACTTATACTTTAGGCAAGTTGGAGTCCCGGAAGATCGCCCACGCGGCCACCGATTCCACAGGCAATGCATCTGCCACCAAGCCCAAAGAAGTGCTCGACTTCGAGAAAAAGATCGGTAAGAAGAAGGTTAAAGTGCAGGATGGCAGCTCGTATTGATGACCGGGTGGACCCGGCAAGGACCTGCAGACTCCACGAATATTATCAGTTCGGTTATTTATACGGATATTTATTTAATTCGTATAATATTACGAACTAAATAAAAGTTTGTATATTTGTACGAACTATGGATCATTCCGCTATTCACGCAGTACTGACAGGGGACATTGTAAACTCGACGCAGCTACAACCTGCGACGGAAAAAAGGCTTTTGGAGGAGTTGGAGAGGATCCTGCAACCTTATAAATTCGAATTTTTCAGGGGAGACAGCTTCCAGGCATTTATCGAAGAACCGGGCAAATCCCTGCAGGTGGCCTTGTGTTGCCGCACGGCAGCTATTGGAATGACGACAAACGTGGCCGTAAATGGAATGACGGCAAGTGACCCTTTGCCAGGTTCCGATGTAAGAATAAGCATTGGGATCGGGGGAGTAATACCGCCTGTAAAAACACTTGGCGCTGCTAAGGGGTCGGCTTTCCTTTTATCCGGCCGTTCTTTTGACGAGATGCAGGCTGCGGGCACCAGGCTTTCGATCGTAACGGAAAATGAAATAGCCAATATAGGGTTGGAGTCAATGGCGGATTATATAAATGCGCTCTTCAAAGGGATGACTGCCAAACAGGCTGAAGTGATCTATGCCTTGCTGAAAGGGGAAACACAGCAGCAGGTAGCCGCGGATCTGGGCAAATCGAAGAGCACTATTTCCCAGATCGTCCATTCGGGCAGATGGGCCGAAATAGAAAAATTGTTAGGGCAATATGAAAAGCTACTCAAACATCTACTCAATCAATAGGTATGACCGGATCGATCTGGCTGACTAAATTATTGCTATCGCATCTGCTAACGGATTTTATCCTGCAACCCGGATCGTGGATAAAGGACCGCAACGAGAAGCATTTTGCGTCAAGGAAATTATACCTGCAGGGATTCATCACGGCGTTGAGCGCCTGGGTATTCATGGGCTGGCAGTATTGGATAGTGGCCCTGATCATATTCGTGACCCATACGATGATCGACGGGTGGAAATCATACCAGGCCAGGACGGTTGACCTCTTCTTAGCCGACCAGTTTTTGCACCTGGCGGTCATCGCCGGATGCTGGTATTTCAGCTTTATTGATTGGAACAGTACGCGGCTGGCTTTTCGGCAGTTGAACGGCGAACTGCATATTTGGGTACTTGCGACGGCTTTTGTCTTCGTGACCACACCGGCGGGTATCCTGATCGGGGAACTGACCCGGCAGTGGCGGGATAAGCTGGATGATGCGGATCATAGCCTGGCGAATGCAGGCAAATGGATAGGGATCGCCGAACGCGTGATCGTTTTGATCCTGGTATTACAAAATCAATATTCGGCCATCGGCCTGCTCGTTACCGCCAAGGGCATCATCCGTTTCAATGAGAAGGACAGGCAGGAACTGAAAACGGAATACCTGGTGATCGGTACCCTGCTGAGCATCGGCATAGCGATCGTTACAGGATTGCTGGCAAAACTATAATACTTGAGGGAAGGAAAAGAAGGGGAAGAAGCGGACAAAAAGAAAAAATAAGTAAGACGATTACCTTCCCGAATCCCGATTAAATTAAATAATTTCGGCTGATTAAAATCAAAATATGGCGAATAAAACAGGTCTTTTGCGTGTGCTGGTCGTTGGCTGCGGGAATATGGGTGCTTCCCATGCGATCGCTTATCACCATCTGGACGGATTCGAAATTTGCGGTCTGGTTTCTACCGGGGAGAGTAAGACGAAACTCAACGCAAAGCTGGGCGGAGGGTATCCGCTATTCGACAAATTTGAAGCGGCCCTGGAAGCCACGAAACCGGATGCAGTCTGTATATCCACCTATCCCGATACGCATGAAAGTTTTGCCATTAAAGCCCTGGAAAGTGGCTGTCATGTATTCATAGAAAAACCCCTGGCAGATACGGTGGAGGGTGCCAAACGGGTGGCGGAGGCTTCCCGCAAAGCGGGAAAAAAACTGGTAGTGGGATATATCCTGCGTCATCATCCTTCCTGGGAACGCTTTATACAGTTGGCGCATGAATTGGGTAAGCCCCTGGTCATGCGTATGAATCTCAACCAGCAAAGTCATGGGAATATGTGGACCGTTCACCGGAATCTCATGAAAAGTCTTAGTCCG
>PLXD01000408.1 GCA_003151295.1 Chitinophagaceae bacterium
GTACTAAGCTATATGCCGTGTTTTACCGGCAGGTGATCCTGAGCAATAGTATGCTTAATAATCTGTTGCAGTGGGTCAACAGCCAACGCACGGGAACCGGCATCGTTACAATTAAAGAACCGGTCGACCTGTCCGGGGTGATGGAGGAAGTGCTGGCCGTGTATGGATTCCTGGCCTCACAAAAACAAATCGATATTCAAAACCGTTTGTCTCCGGGCTTGTCGGTAATAGGAGATAAGGAGCAATTGAAAATTGTTTTTCAGAATATTATCGGTAATGCGATCAAATTTACCCGTCCCTGCGGTACGATCCGGCTTTATGATAGCCGGGAGAACAATATCGTTTCGATTCATGTAAAAGATGACGGGGTGGGAATCTCCGCCGAAAAACTGGCTACCCTTTTTAAAAGTTCAGGGCCTTCTCATTCGACCTACGGCACGGCCAAAGAAAAGGGTACGGGCATCGGACT
Organism: Chitinophagaceae bacterium; assembly: GCA_003151295.1. GTDB lineage: Bacteria > Bacteroidota > Bacteroidia > Chitinophagales > Chitinophagaceae > Puia. The sequence continues at coordinate 470 of PLXD01000408.1, forward strand.
GCAGTTGGTTAACCAATTCGTCGAACACAATGGTGGGAAGCTTATTATTCTAAGCAGAGAAGGGGACGGGACGGAAGCTTGGATGTCATTTCCGTTCTTGTCATAAGCGGGGACATTTTCACAACTGTATCGATAATTGTAATGATCCGCTGGCGTCTATCTCGGTTTCATCGAAGTCCAGCCGCAGTTGATTGTCTTTTAGTTGCCTGGTAAAGGAGATGGACCGATCTCCGTTCATCAACCTTATATTTTTGGGAATACCGGTAATTTCTACTTCCATGGAGGTCAGCCGCAGCCTGCCATAGGCTACTGTAACGCTGTTCGATTGTTTTTGGGGGTTCCTCTCCTGCCCGATATTGCCCCAGCCTTCCGCGGCCGTAAAGAAGCCTTTGAAATGATCGGGTTGAACCCTGGGTGCGAATCGTAAAAATTTTGCGGGCCCGTCGAACCGGAAATCTTCCAATGCGAGTAATACGCCCCAGGAGGCCATGGCCCTGGCATAGTGATCGCCGCATTCTATTTCATTCCAGGGATTATGTTTTTCGGGGCTGTACCTGTCATGGATGGCTTTTACCATTGACAAACCTTCTTCGGTCATGCCTTCATAAATCAGGCTGGTGGCTACCTGGTATTCGATGCCTGTCCATACTTCGTCGCGATAACGGACGCCGGAATCCCCCATGTGCTTAGTATGTGGCCAGGTGCATACGAGCAGCCCTGCTTCTCCGGGATTCGCATAGACCCTTTCAGGCTTGTGCAGGTTCGTCTGGGAGCCAACATCTTTGGCCCAATTGTACTTCCATATCGACTCCAGCGTGGTCTTTACCTTTTGTCCGGGGTAGAGTGTTCCTAGTCCATACAGGTCTGCCCAGGTCTGTCCGAAAAGCTGATCGCTGAGGCATCCGGTCGCATACTGGGAAAGGGGATGTTTGGCTAGATCCACGTCCTGGACGAAGTATTCCCCGTTCCAAAGCTTCTCTACCGAACGCCTGCTGCCGCTATCGGAAATGCTATCGCAATGTTGTGCAAAAGTGCTGTCCTTCATGAACATTGCCATTTGACTTGCCGCTTTGAGGGAAGCCAGGTACAGGGCGCCTACATAAGTATTCGCGCCGTAAAAAGCGATGTCGTAGGTATTGGCCTGCTCTTTTTCGATGAGCCCGTCCCCATTGCCGTCTTCTTTAATAATATATTCGGTGGCTTTTTTGATCTTGTCCCAATTTCGTGACAGGAAGAGCCCGTCTTTGGAAAGCAGGTGCTCGCGATAGGCTTTCAGGATGGCGCCCGCATGCCCATCGATCAAAACCCCACCCCAGCCATTGCGGGACTGGATGCCTCCGTCTTCCCCGAAAGAAGTCCCGAAGTCGGTTTTTTCCCTGATATTCCTTTCCAGTTGAGGGAACAAATGAGCCAATGCCTGTTCATAATTCCAGACATGGGTACAGGTGCCTACACAGGAACCCACGCCTTCCCAGGCCCAGAATTTATCGGTGGCCCACCATTGGCAGGTCTCTGTCGCAAGGGTGGACACGGGCATCATCAGCCTTTGGGTAAGCCAGTAGGGAAGCGTGCTGTTCTCATAGTAAGCCTGATGAAAGGCGAATGTTTCCCGGCTCAGGCGATCTATATTCTTATGCAGCCAGGACGCCACATCCAGGGAATTGTCAAACCAATTGGCGTACATATTTCCGATAGCCGGGCCTGTCGTCGGTATGGGAGAGTCCCAATTGCCTCCGTCGCCATATTGCAAGGGTCTGTTCGGGAAATACCATGTCAGCAGGAAGCTAATTTCCTTTGTCTCTCCCGGCGCCAGCTCGACGATAGTTCCGGCGGCACCTGTCAATTTCTCGCCGGCGGACTTCGAAATCTCCCCGGTATATCCCGCTTTCCCCCGGTTCTCCTCATAATCTGCATCGGCGAATCCATTTCCATCCAATACACTGAGGGAGATATTTCCAAAATAAGGATGCTTGCCGGGGAAGAACTTTTCATGGGCCGGCAGGTTACTGAATTCGATATCGTCTACACTGATATGTCCCCAGCTTCCTTTTTCATTATCTATGATCTCAAAATGAGCCGACTGCCCTTTAAGGTTCCGGGTATCCCAGCTTATATCATCAAGATGATCGTCGCTCACGCCGGCAGCCGTTTTAATGATCTTACCGTCGATGACAAGATTGATACAGGTCCTGTCCTGGTAAGAACCTCCGCCCAGTTTAAAATTGATATATTCCCGGGTGATAGTGAAAGCCGGCGATATCAGTTTACCTGTTCCGCTGTCACCATAAACAGTAAGCTTTGAATTGACCAGGTAATTGCCTTCCTGGCCTGTCACTTCATCTTTTGCGGCGTCTTCGCTTTTGACCGGTCCCCGGCCGAAGGCAGTTCCTTCCGCTTTCCATTGCCCATAGCTGCCGGCTTCAAAATTTTCGAATAACTCCCTGACACGGGGAACTACAACGGGATGCTCCTCTTTTACGAGATCCATCGATACCGAGGCCATGCCATCGGTGCGGACCACCCTATTGTGCAGCTTGCCCGCTACCTGGTCTTTCAGGTCTATGCAAATAAGATTCTGGAGCCAGCCTGTCAGACTGACTTTCATTTTTTCCCCTGAGGTATTTTTAAGCGTGTACCGGAGTATGGTGCCCGGGATGGCGGATTCTTTTGCATTCATGGGGATGAATGGGGAAAATACCGTGGATTTGATCTGGAGGGGCAGGGGATGGGAAGTGGATGAATAGTTGATATAGGCCACGGGATACTCGCCTATAAAAGAGATGTCGTCGAAATCCTGCTTGCTGAGCCGTCGGGTGATCGTATGGGAATGTTGTTTGAATGTGACTTCGAATCCCTGGTCGATATAGCTGATAGGCTCAAAGGTCTGGTAACATACTTTCCAGGGACCCAGCGCCGTCTTGAAATTCATCAGCCAGTCTATGCCATACCCGGTATTATAGGCGTTGTTGGCAATCCACCAGTTCGCCAGGGTGCCGTCCCCCCGTACATATAATTGCCCCGCTGCAATGCCTCCGCAAGGCATGCCGATGGTGGTAAGCTCCTTTCCTTTATATACTTTCCGCTGATTTTGCCATAATGACCGTTTCCAGTCTGCAGAAAGGTCTTTATTTACGGGTATTCCATGCGAGGGGTCCGTCTGTTGTGCTTGCAATGTTTGCGCCAGCACGAGAATGAGGAACAAGATCTGCAATCTCATGAAAAAAATGATTATAGGTAATGAATGCATTAAAATATGCTTAAACATTTAAATCAGCAAAAAAACAAACCCGCCAATTGCAGCGCGTCCTTCTTATTTGTATTTTGAAATACAACAATCAGGTGATACATTTAACATGACAAAATTGAATGTCAAACCTAACAATTGCAACCATGAGAAAGATATCCTTCCTGGTACCCATCCTGATGCTGGTATCCATCCTTGTGCAAAACGGGATCTTTGCCCAATCGCTCGTAGAAAGCTACTCCGTCGATCCGGCTTCCGTCGGGCAGGCTGGCGTCCCCAAAGGAGAAGTCTTAAAATTCACGTTCACGGATTCGAAGATCTTTCCCGGAACGATGAGGGATTATTGGGTATATATTCCTGCCCAGTACCGTCCTGAAACACCGGCTTGTGTGTATGTTAACCAGGACGGTATACAGTGGAAGGCTTCCACGGTATTTGACAACCTTATTAATAGTAAAGAAATGCCCGTCACCATCGGGGTATTCATTAATCCGGGCAGGGTGCCGGTCGTAAATGGAGATAATGCCCTTGACCGGTTCAATCGCAGTCTGGAATATGATGGGCTTGGGAATAGCTATGCACGTTTTATCCTGAATGAGCTTTTGCCCGATGTAGAAAAGCGGGTGGCTGGCGATGGGCGGGCGATCCATCTTTCAAAGAATGGCAATGACAGGGCAATCGGCGGCGCCAGCAGCGGAGCAATCTGTGCTTTTACGGCAGCCTGGGAATACCCGGGTGAGTTTTCGAGGGTATTTAGTGCTATCGGTACCTATGTAGGACTTCGGGGCGGCGAACGTTACCCAACGCTCATTCGCAAATATGAGCCCAGGCCGATCCGGGTGTTTTAGCAGGACGGTTCGGGAGAC
>PLXD01000181.1:0-5506 GCA_003151295.1 Chitinophagaceae bacterium
TGCTGAACCAGGCACTATTCATCGTACTCATGCTGTTGCCTTTCGGCATCCTGGGGGGGAGACCCACTCTTCCCGCCACCCCGCTGCTTTTCCTGTCTCCGGCCAACCTTCCGGTAGCCCAGAATAGCATACTGACCTTTGCCTATTCTATTTTTCATAGATACCATGAACTTGAACCGAAGAATTATTTTTCGACCGAGGAATTACAGCGGATTGTTCAGACGGTCCATACGATGGGCAGTACAGGAGTGATGGACGCCGCACAGGACAATAGGATGCAGCGGAAAAACGTCATGATCTTTATATTGGAAAGTTTTTCCCGTTGCTATGTGATACCCGGGGATCCCCAAAAAGCCAATACCCCCTTTTTCGATTCTCTCATCCGGAAGAGTCTATTCTTTCCCAATTCTTTTGCCAATGGCTTTGCTTCCAACCAGGGGATCGTCTCTATCCTGGGAGGATTACCGGGACTGATGGAGGAACCATTCTATTATTCGGAATATGCCAATACCCCCCTGAAAAGCATCGGCAATATTTTGAAGGCGAAAGGGTATGAGACGGATTTTTTCATGGGTGCGGGAAAAGATCATTTTGGCTTTGGAAAATTTGCGCATATGGCCGGGATCGATCACTATTATAGCCGGGATGAGTTCAACAGCGATCAGGATGACGGCGACCGCTTCTATGACGGCAACTGGGGTATTTTCGATGAGCCCTTTTTGCAGTTCGGCGCGAAGGTGCTGTCGGGAAAGCAACAACCCTTCCTGGCCACCTTTTTTACTATTTCATCCCATCCCCCTTATACCCTTCCCGCGGCCTACCGGGAGCGCTTTGCTTTTCCCGATAAGTCACCGGCGCAGCGTAGTATCAGCTATACCGATTATTCCTTTCAGCGGTTTTTTGAGACCTGCCGTAAAGCTCCCTGGTTTTCCAANNGGACCACTGGCTCTATCCCGACGATCATACAGGCTATACCTATGTCAATTCCAGCACGATCCCCATTTTTATCTACGATCCCTCGAAAGAAGAAGGGTCTGTGAGACATTCCCTGGCCAGCCAGGTCGACCTGGCGCCGACCGTGCTGGACATGCTTCATTACAAGGGCGTATACACGGGGCTTGGAAGGAGCTTATTGGATTCCACAATAGCGGATTCGGATCGTTATGCGATCAATAGATTCGTTTATGAATGTTACCAGGTCATTAATGACGAATTTGTGCTTGGATATGATCTGGCACATGATAGCAGCCGTTACTTATACCGGTATAAGACCGATAGCCTGTTGAAGGACAACCTGATCGGCGACGAGGGCTGTGCTCGGGCCCGAAGAAAGCTGGAGACCCTGATACGGGCGAATATGCAGGCCTATAACCAGGCATTGCTTCGGAGAAGCCTGGAGTGAAAGTTTTGTCATTTACCTTCCAGCGAATTACAATAGTCCAGGGAGCCCAGCCGGAACCGTAAGGGGATATGGGTCGATTTTTCGATATTCAATTCCTGTTTGCAGAAAAAGCCGAAATGACAAGTATAATAATCTTGCTGTAAGATGACGGTAGTGAGGCTGAATGCGGGTTTTGTACCCTGATCCACTCCCACTTCGCTCCCCGTCAGGGGCTGTGTAAAGTTGATCCGCTTTCCGATATCGGCACGTTGGGTTAGCACCCACTTCGCGGGTATCGGAGCTGCGCCGTGCGATAAATTTAAAATTTGTTCACTTATTTGCGCACGTGCCTGTAACCCCAAAACTATTGATATACATACAACAATAAAAGATTTTTTTCGTTGCATTGAGTTTCCCTCCTTTTTGTGTAAATTACGGCCTGATTTTTGTGGCCCAGGCCAGCTTTCCATTTTTTTTGGAATGAGGCTGGGGCAAAACCCCCTGAATAATGTCGTTAACTCAATCTTTACAGCAGAAGTTACTACAAAAATTGTCACCCCAGCAAATTCAGCTCATGAAATTGTTGCAGGTGCCTACTGCTAACCTGGAAGAGCGTATAAAGGAGGAGCTGGAGGAGAATCCGGCGCTGGAAGCTACGGAAGATGATCATGAGGATGGTCTGCAGGATGATACGAAGGATGAGTTTGAAACTCCAGCCGATGAATTTGAAGAAGCCGATGGGAGCGAGGATGAATATGAAAATCTCGATATCAGCGAATATGTGAGCGATCATGATGATGATGTAGCCGATTATAAGCTACGGGATGAAAATTACCCCGAGATCGATGAGGAACGGGTGATGCCCTATAGGGTGGAGACTTCTTTCCATGAGTTATTGCTCGATCAGTTGGGCATGCTGGTATTAGACGATCGCACCCGCCGGATTGCCGAGCAGATCGTGGGAAGCATCGATGATGACGGTTATTTGCGGAGGGAGACGGCCTCTATCGCGGATGATCTTGCCTTCCGCCAGAATATTGAGACCACCGAAGAAGAGATAGAATCGCTGATCAAAAATATCCAGCAGTTCGATCCTCCCGGCGTTGCGGCCAGGGTCCTGCAGGAATGCCTGTTGATCCAGCTTCACCGGAGGAAGGGGAATGGGAAAAGCGTGGAGATGGCCATTGATGTGCTCACCAATTATTTTGACGAGTTCACTAAGAAGCACTACGACAAGATCCAGCGCGGGTTGAATCTGACCGACGAACAGCTGAGGGATGTGATCAACCAGATCATCAGGCTCAATCCCAAGCCGGGCGGGGAGCCAAACGAAACCTCCAAAGGAGAGAGCTATGTCATTCCCGATTTCTTCATCACCAACACCGCGGGTAAGCTGGAGCTGACGCTAAACTCTAAGAATGCACCGGATTTGCGTATCAGTGAGGGTTATAAGGATATGTTGAAGGAGTACGACCGGGGTAGCAAGAAGGACAAGCGACAGAAAGAAGCGGTCCTGTTCATCAAGCAAAAAATCGATGCCGCCAAATGGTTCATCGATGCCATTAAGCAAAGGCAGCAGACCTTGTACAATACCATGCACACGATCATGGATTACCAGCTTGAGTTCTTTCTGACGGGTGATGAGACCTCCCTGCGACCGATGATCCTGAAAGACATTGCCGAGAGGACGGGCCTGGATATATCCACGGTAAGCCGGGTCGCCAATAGCAAATTCGTACAAACGGAATTCGGGACTTACCGGCTGAAATTCTTTTTCAGCGAATCACTCAGTACGGACAGCGGGGAAGAAGTATCTACCCGCGAGGTTAAGAAAATATTGAGCGATCTGATCGAAGGGGAAAGCAAGCGGAAACCATTAAGCGATGAGAAGCTGACCGAGCTTTTACAGGAGAAAGGATATAATATTGCCCGCCGTACGGTAGCCAAATACCGCGAGCAGTTGAACATTCCCGTTGCCAGGTTGAGAAAAGAGCTTTGATTTATAAACTTCAAACAGCTTACTTGACAAAAGAAATAAACATGCCAGGAGTTCTTCCGAGAGTTCGCACACACCGCTTGTCTGACAACAAACAGCCTGCATGGCTGGTCTTATTTGCCCGACTGGTTTCTTTTGTATTCCATCCCCTGTTTATTTGCTGTTATGTGATGGCGTTCCTGATCTTTGTCCATCCGGCGGCTTTTACGGGATTTGAACACATCACCCGGGTGCAGCGTTTTCTTACTGTTTTCTTTAACGACACGGTGTATCCTGGTTTCTCAGTTTTTCTCTTATGGCGCCTGCATCTGTTTACAGACTCCATCCAATTGCGCACGCCCAAAGAAAGGATCATTCCCTACCTGATCGCCATGATCTGCTACTTTTGGACCTGGGATGTATACAAGAACCTTCCGGATAGCCCACCCATTGCCGTGAAATTCCTTTTGGGATCTTTCCTGGCGGTCTGCGGCGCCTGGTTCTGCAATATTTATTGCAAGGTCAGCATGCATGCGATCGCAGTGGGCAGCGTACTACTTTTTTTCATACTCTTTTCTTTCCAGGATCCCTATGCTTCCGGAACCTATCTGGCGGTGCCTTTCCTGGTGGCAGGAGCCGTTTTAACGGCCCGTTTTCTCGTCTCCGATCATTCTCCATTCGAGATCTACCTGGGATTATTTGCAGGAATGCTGGCGCAGGGTATAGCGTGGTTGTTTTAGTGAGTGGTGAGTCCTGATACTTCCAGAATATTCCAACATACAGTGTACAGTAAGCGATGAGTTCCAAATCCCGCGTTATGAGACAGGGCGGCAACAATATTTATATCCGGATTGCCGTTGTACATCTTCGCCGCGTAAATGGCTTTCCCGGATATCGTATTCAACCCTTTATGTATAACCTATATCCTACTAATGTATATATAAAAAGCAGCTTCCCCTATTGTTTTTTTTGTTCCTCGTCACCCAAGCTGTTTACCCCAATATCAGGCTCTTCCCGGGCTATTATATCGATAAGCAGGGAGATTCCATCCTCTGCGAGGTAGGTCCGCGAATGTCAGCTGTCATCTGAACCCAATTTTGGGGATCGGTTTACCGGAAGAATTTTATTATTATACCACTTCCTATTCGGAGAGCATGTCCCTGTCGAATTCGCTGCTGTTCATGCACGCCTATGTCATGTACATGATAAATCCCCTGAGCCGGGCAAAGATTTATGTGAAAGCGGGAGTGACTTATAATCATTCGGTCGCCGGGAGTATCTCCGTAAATATAAAAGGGTCGCATAGCCTGATCACATTGACGGGCGTTTATTATTATTTCTCGCTTTTACGGAGCAACCACGCCACCCCCCCAATCCACGCTGATAATACGCACTAATGACACACTAAATGGTATAGCCGGTAACAATAATGATCTCACCGGGTCATCCTTCTGAACAATCCCCGAAGGACTGTCCCGAAGCGATCCCCCACATAGAGAGTAATACCATCTCGCAAGCGCCTTTTTAAATAGCTGGGATATCAGGCGGATACCCGATCCTACATTGGCCCGTATTACCTGGCCGCACTATCTTTGGTGCAACAAGGTAAAACTTCCGGCATTCGACAATCGGTGCTATCCAGTGGTATTAAAGTTAAAGACTTATATACGGCTATACGGCCACTCACCACTTACAAGTCGGGTTCCCCCCAAAAGAAAAGCCCAATCATAGGGTACGAACCTAAATTGAGCTTTTTCACCTTCTAACCATCTGAAGTGTGCGTCCATGCTAGTCGTTAAGTATCTTCGATCGGGTGATGTATTTTTTGGTTGGGTGATAAATGAATAAGCAGGATCCCTCTTTGATCGCATCGATCAATCCGGGCGCTTCATCCGAAGGAACGGCCGGACATCCATAGCTTCTGCCACTGCATCCGTTCATGCGGAGGAAATCAGGACCGACATATTCCGAGCCATGTACGACGATATTCCGCCCATTGGCCTTGTCATTAAATCCTCTTTCCAGCCCCTTGATCTTAAGAGAAAGCCCATTGTCCCCGTAATACGTTTCTCCGGTCACATAGAAACCCAGGCTCGTCTTATGAGAAGAAGGATTGTTGGAGAAAGAACGGGCATATTCGGTACCGGAAT
>PLXD01000181.1:5527-5686 GCA_003151295.1 Chitinophagaceae bacterium
ATCCCTTCAGAGCATATTCAAAAGCTTTCCTGGTCAGCCCTAATTCCTTTAAATTGATCTGCTCATACAGCATCGACACCTCCTCGGAAAAAGCAGCGGCTTTTGCGGCGCTCTTCCGGGTACTATGAGTAGCAGTGGGATTGCCACCGGCCTTTAATC
>PLXD01000337.1 GCA_003151295.1 Chitinophagaceae bacterium
CCGTTCAGAAAGCTGATCCCTTCCCCGAAATATTTATTCCGGTCGAGTTCGGCCTTTTTATTGATCTTACCCGTTGCGCGATCCACGGCACCGAACAGGGAATGGCGGTTTTCAGGCATATCCGGTTCTGTACCGGTGCTTTCAAAGATTTGACCCTCATGGACCAGCAAACCTTCTGTGAAAGAGGAAGTATCGTGTTGAAGGGCGCCGATAACGCTGTAATTGATAAGGGGCGGTGTATTATTCTCCTGCGTTTTATCGGTGGCTGTGGTATCCTGTTGCGGGGTGTTCATACAGGCTGCCAGTAAACCCAGGATAAGGATTGCGTTGATCTTTCTGTTCATATATGTTAAATAGATCGCAAAAATAAGGTTCATTAACAAGCGATTGTCATAAAAACTGCTAAAAAATTTTGAATTGTCGATAAAAATTTATTGCTTTACACCAGCTTACGATCTGAATGCCGCCTATCCCACACCATCCCAACAGATGTTTCTCTTGACAGGTGATATTCAAATTACCCTTATACCTTAGAATATCCTTCCTGATAAGCCTTGCCGATCTCTATTGTCTTCTATAGCGTTTAAATGTAATGGGCACGAACTATCTCATCGGAGGTATGCTATTTGCATAAGGTACATTATGTTTTTTCTGCCAGTATCCTACCCTCGTTTTCCTTTATTACAAGGTGCTTATCATCATATCCCCCAATACCTATTGAAATACCTTTACAAAAAGAAGGTATAAATGAGAAGAATTTTATTTTTGATCGTATTCCTGTCGATCCGGTTATTGACGATTGCCCAAAGGGACTGTCGTTTTACCGAGTATACCCGGGAATCGGTCCGTAAGAATCCCTCGCTGACACTTGCCATGCGAGAGGTGGAAGACTTTACCCGCCGGCAGTTGCAGCAGAATATCGGTATTTCCACGTATTCTCCAGGAGCAACTTCTACAGGGGTTACTTCTTCGGTGTCAGGAGAGAAAAGCTTGAATATTATTACCATTCCCGTTGTCGTACATATCATCTACAATTCCCAGTCCCAGAATATCAGCGATGCCCAGGTACTTTCGCAAATGGCGGTGCTCAATACCGACTATCGTAAATTGAATGCCGATACTACCTCCATTCCCCCTTATTTTTTGCCCCTGGCGGCGGATTGCGGTTTTCAGTTCGCCCTGGCTAAAGTGGATACCAATGGGTATGCCACTTCGGGTATCGTAAGGAAGCGCACCAATATACAGTCCTTCGCTATCGACGACGATATGAAATACACTGCTTCAGGAGGGGATAATGCATGGGATAGGAACCGCTACCTGAATATATGGGTCTGCAGCCTTACCGGCGGCGTTGTCGGTTATGCCAGCGTCCCGGGTTGCCCAAAGGCGACGGACGGTATTGTGGTAAACTTTACCGCATTTGGAACGACCGGCATGGCTGCGGCCCCCTTCAACCTTGGCAGGACCGCTACGCATGAGATAGGCCACTGGCTCAATATGATACATACCTGGGGGGATGCCTATTGCGGCAACGACTTTGTGGACGATACGCCTCCGCAGCAGCAGGCCGACCTCGGCGATCCCACGGGGATCGTTATCTCCTGCGGCAACGGGCCTTATGGAGATATGTATATGAACTATATGGATCTCACCAATGACGACAAGATGAATATGTTTACATACGGTCAGCGGGACCGTATGCTGACCCTATTCGCTCCCGGAGGGTTCAGGGCTGCCATCCTGAATTCGAATGCCCTGACGGCAACGCCCATCCCGGATACAGTAAGCAGCTCTTCAGACAATACACCCATACCCGAATCAGGAAGCGCCTCCCTCACCATCTATCCGAATCCATGTTCCGGCCCCGTCTCCGTAGTAATGACCGATGAGAGCCGGATCGGTTCCATCCTGGACATTTACAACCAGCTCGGTCAAAAAGTGATGAGCGTGCAGGTGAATCAGTTGCAGATGCAATTGAACGTTTCTGCTCTTCAGCGTGGTCTTTACTTTATCCGGATCAGGGACGGCAAGCAGAACTCCACAACCAAACTTATAAAGATCTAGCTTGCAGACCCGAAGTTATGCGGGACTTATCTCGATTTCAATGTCTTTTCATTGATCTTGCTGTTTCCGCTATCGCGGCAATCGCTTCGCTCAGCTTGCGGCTATTCCCTAAATTTGCGCATGGCTAATCCCTACTTTTCCCTTTTGCGCACCTCTTGGCGTTATGCCCGGCAGGAACGCAGGAAATATGTGCTCGTCTACACGATGCTGATTTGCGCCAATATCGTTTTTGCCATGAACCCCCTGCTGTTCGGATGGTTTATCGGCAAGATCCAGGAAGACAGGAAGCAGGTACTGCACTATGCCTTTCTGTACGCCGTTATTTATATCTGCCTGAAATTCCTGCAATGGTGTTTCCATGGGCCGGCCCGTATGATGGAGAGGACCCTGGCTTTCAACCTGAGCAAAAATTTTCTGCAGGAGCGTTATCACCAGGTTTTACACCTGCCGGTAAAATGGCACCAGGATCATCACAGCGGAGCGACGATTAATCGCATACGCATGGCCTATGAAGGGCTCCGGGAATTTTTTGACCGGGGGTTCATATATGTCAATGCCCTCTGCAAATTCATTTTCTCCGTAGCGGCCATTCTCTATTTCTCCCCTGTAT
>PLXD01000373.1 GCA_003151295.1 Chitinophagaceae bacterium
GGAGGAGAAATGACCCTGGAAATCCAGCCTGGCCCTCCGGATGGTAAAGGCGTCGTATTTTCCGGCTTGCTGGAAATTCTGATAACCCGCCTGGGTGTAACCGCTCAGGCTCAAGGAACGGCCTAGCCGGAGTGGGAAAGAGTCCTCTTTGTCATTGTTTTCTCTTTGCTTTAAAGTGAATTCCCGACGGATGGAATCGGCTTCGCTTGCAGTGATGGTACCCTTTTTGGTCAATAAATTCAATAGATCCCCTGTAGTCTGGGCGCTTGCCATTCCGGCCGATAAGAGTAATAGCAGGGAGAGGGCGATTTTGAATAGTCTCATAAAAGTTAATGGTGGTTTATTTGTTCTAAATCCCGGGTTCTGGTCGAAGGGCTCGCCCTAACAACGTATAGTCTATTAATTTAGTAGAATATACAATTAAAAAAAGGGATGGAATGTCGGTGGTCAACAGGCTATGTCCCTGGTGGGACAACAGGAAAAGGAGAGATCCTTTGCGCCTTCACCGGACAGGTGCGGCGGGATAGCCTTAAAGCTATAAGGGTGAAACGGGGTGGTGGTGGTTGTATTCATCCGGCAAAAATAGTATATTCCTATTAAATTAGTAGACTTATATAATAATTTTTTTTTGAGTGATAACCGGGCCTCTGATAGCTATGATCTGTAACGACTATCCGCTGTACGCTTAAGCTTTGTACCAGCGCTGTCTCAGGGAGAAATCGCCAAACGTCTCCCCATGGCCCCTTTCCTTTTTATAGAGCCAGAAAAGCAGGTCGAGCTCTTTGAGGATGGCCGCTTCGTCCAGGTTTTCTTTATAGAGTTTATTGAGGCGCGTGCCCTCATGGTCGGCGCAGAGATACATATTGTAACGATCCGGAGCAGTTCCGACAAAGCCGATCTCGGCTGAAAAAGGACGGCCGCATCCATTCGGGCATCCGGTCATGCGGATGATTATGTTTTCATCGCTTAGCTCATGTTTGGCCAGGAGGGGTTCGATCCTGTCGAGCAGGGCCGGCAGGTAGCGCTGGGCTTCCGCCAATGCTAGTGGGCAGGTTGGCAAGGCCACGCAGGCTATCGAATTTTTCCGGATATGGGAAGCCGCTTCTGTATTTTCGAGGATCCGGTATTTTTTCAGGATCTTCTCGATGGCCGGCTTGTCTTTTTTACTGATATCCGCCAGGATCAGGTTCTGGTTGCAGGTAAAGCGGAAATTGGCTTTCTCCGTGCCTGCTATTTCCAGCAATGCGGTCTTAAGCGCCTGCGTTTCATCATCCAGGATCCTGCCGTTCTCTATGAATGGGGTATAATACCACAGCCCTTTGTGGTTCTGATGCCATCCGTAATGATCCGTCCGGTCGGTAAAGGAATAAGGCCGTGCTTCTTCCAGCGCGAAGCCCGTTCTCTTTTCCAGTTCCGTTTTGTACCATTCGGTCCCGTATTTGTCAACGGTGTATTTCAGGCGGGCCAGTTTGCGGTCGCTGCGGTTTCCATAGTCGCGCTGAATGGTGGCGATCTCATAGACTGCTTTGAACAGATTTTCCTCTCCGGCCACAAAGCCGATGACGGTGGCCAGTCTCGGATAGGTCTCTGTGTTCCCGTGCGTCATGCCCAGGCCGCCCCCGATGGCGATATTAAATCCTTTCAACTCATCGTTCTCAATGATGGCGATCAGCGCCAGGTCATTGATAAGGACGTCTAAGTCGTTATTGGGAGGGATCGCGATCCCGATCTTGAATTTCCTGGGCAGGTAGCGATCCTGGTATAGAGGATCTTCTTCCTGTATTTTATCCGTGATCTTTACTTCGTCCAGCCAGATCTCATAATAAGCCCTGGTTTTAGGCAACAGGAGCTCGCTCAACCGGGCGGCATACGCATGTACCTGTTCATGGATAGGGGATTGCATGGGATGAGCAGCGCAGGTCACATTCCGGTTGACATCTCCGCAAGCGGCTATGGAGTCCAGCTTTACTTTGTTGAATGCTTTGATCGTAGGTTTGATCCTGGATTTCAGGAGACCATGCAGTTGAAGGGTCTGCCGGGTGGTGATCTTGATGACTCCCGTCGAATATTCCCCGGCGATATGGTGGGTGGCGATCCATTGCTGCGGGGTCATTAGCCCTCCCGGCAGGCGCAGGCGGATCATGAAAGAATACAGGCGTTCCAGCTTCTTTTCAGCACGCCTTTCACGGAGGTCGCGGTCGTCCTGCTGGTACATGCCGTGGAATTTTAGTAACGCCGTATCGTCTTCGCTGATGGCCCCGGTGATCTCATCCTCCAAACTTTCAACAAGGGTCCCTCTTAACGCATCGCTTTTTTGCTTGATCCTTTCCGTCGAAGATAAATTCTTACTATCGCTCATTAATTATTTATTGGTGGTTAGCTTAATGTTAGTCCGGGCAAACCTTTTAATAGACATCTTTCAAATACCTGCCGGCTTCCTTTAATTCATCGAGGTAGCCCGCAGCCTGGGTATCATTTTTGTTGCCGTTTTCTTTTATGATATCCAGCAGGGTGTTCTCGACATCTACGCTCATCGGCTCTTTTGCGCCACAGAGATAGACATAGGCCCCGGCTTCCAGCCATTCATAGAGACGCGCTGCCTGTTTACGCATTTTATGCTGTACATATACTTTGTCTTGCTGGTCCCTCGAAAAAGCCACGTTGATATGGGTCAGCACTCCCGTCTGTATCCAATTCTGTATTTCAGTCTGGTAAAGAAAGTCGGTTGTAAAATGCTGGTCGCCGAAGAACAGCCAGTTTTTCCCGCTTGCGCCCGTGGCATCCCTTTCTGCCAGAAAAGAACGGAAGGGAGCGATGCCTGTGCCCGGGCCGATCATGATAATATCCTTGTCGGGGGCCGGCAATTTGAACTGTGAATTTTTATGAACATAGAATTCCAGGGGCTGATCAGGGGACAGTTGCGACAAGATGTCGGAACACAATCCATGTTTCGTCTCCCCATTTACGTTAAAGTTGTCTTTTGCTACGGTGAGATGTACTTCGCCTGCATGTGCCTCGGGAGAAGAGGATATGGAATAGAGCCTGGGTGCGTTGGGTTCAAGGATGCCGATGACCTCTTCGAACTGTGCGGTATCCTTTACAGAGTAGATCTTCAGCAGGTCGAGCAGCCCCATCTTCGTTTCCGGGATCTCCTGTC
>PLXD01000425.1 GCA_003151295.1 Chitinophagaceae bacterium
CGGGACTATTACTAGGGATCTATGCGTTCACCATGCCCTCCTGCACTCCCGTCAAAACAACGGAAAAGAAAAGCCTCGCTTCCTCCCTGGGACTGGATGCCTTCGTGCTGTTCAAACAGCGGAAGATGGCCGTATTCTTCCTGTTCGCGATGTTTCTGGGCGCTGCTTTGCAGATCACGAACGCATTCGGCCTGCCTTTTATCAGCGATTTCTCCAGGGATTATGCCGGCACCTTTGCCGTGGAGCATCCCAATCTTTTAACCTCTATTTCCCAAATTTCCGAAACTCTTTTTATCCTGACCATTCCTTTTTCCCTCAATCGCTTCGGCATTAAAAAAGTAATGCTGATGAGCATTTTCGCCTGGGTATTCCGCTTTGGGTTATTTGGCATCGGTAATCCCGGCAGCGGCTTGTTCTTCCTCGTGCTCTCCATGATCATCTATGGAATGGCCTTCGATTTCTTCAATATCTCCGGCTCTTTGTTCATCGAAAAAGAAGCTCCCATCACCATCCGGGCAAGCGCGCAGGGTTTGTTTATGATCATGACCAATGGACTGGGGGCTTTCCTGGGCGGCGTCGGAAGCGGTTGGGTCGTGGATCATTTCACGACGGGCGACATCAAGGACTGGCATAGCATCTGGTTCGTTTTTGCTGGTTACGCGCTCGCGTTAGGCATTATTTTCCCCTTTGCCTTCAAATACAAACATGAACGAGCTGCTGAAGCCGCACCCCACTATTTATAATGGGGCATATGGTCGTCCGCAAATTTCTTTTCCGCATCCTGCCAGTCATTCAATGCCTGGGTTCGTCCATTGTTCACCTTGGTATTGACCTGGTTAAAGTTGTTGATGGAGCCATTGACGTCTTTCACTGCTGAACAGGCCGGACAATCCGATAGCTTCTTCCATGGAACCGCCTCCGTTATACCTCAGGTCGAGTATCAATCCCTGGATATTCTCTCTTTTCAACTTAATGATCTCCCTGGCAACATCATTGGCGCAACCGTTCACCCCCTTACTGTCTTCCCAATCCGAATAAAAGGCCGGCAAAGATATATAACCGACCGTTTTCGATCCTTGCAGGATAAAACCTTTCACTTTGTCGTCTTCGTCATCCGAAGTCATTCTTTTCTTCCACAGGCTGACCTGACGGATCGTGCCATCCGATTTTTTGACGCTGAGCGTAACCTTGCTCCCTCCCTCTGCGGACAAAATTTCGTTTATTTCCCGCAACTCCGCATTGGATACGTCGATCGGCTCTTTATCGTCCCACTGAATGGATAAGATCTTATCGCCTTCGTTCAGACTGCCGCTTTGAAAGGCAGGACCCCCGGGTTTCAGATGACCGATCAGGGGATTACCATCTTCGTCTTCGCTAAGGGCAGCCCATAGGACAGAGGCTTGTTTCCGAGCGCCGTTTCGAAATCGGCATTCTCGTCAGGAGGGAAATAGGCCGTATGCGGATCATAACAGACCGCCAGCGCCTGGCAGTAAATAATGCCGATCGTATTTTCAATGCCAGCCGGGCTTTGCAGAATCCTTTTGATAGATCGTTTGACGGACAACACGGCCTTTTTTCTCAGTCGGGATTCCAGGCTGTCTTCCAGTTTTGGCGAAGGGGGCCGTCCGCTCTCAACGATATAGTCAGCCATCGTATGGACGATGGAAAATTTCAGCAGCTTGTATATTTTGGAATGCATCCCTGCCAGATCTGCCGGATAAGAACTGTCTTCCGTAAGCGTCAGTTTTTCCCGGTTGGAGAAATTAAAGGGCCGGATGGAAATATGATCCAGCATGGTATCCGCCTGCATCAGTCGTTGTTTATAAAGAGAGGTGAGCAGTTGTAAAAAGCCGAATTGCCTGTTCCGGATCTCATCGGCCAGTCGATAACGGTAGACCGATAATTGGCCGATATCCGCCTGGGTAAAGAAAATGCGCTCATCATCCAATGCCTCCAGGGTCCGGGAAAAGATAGCAGACGACATTTCATCGTCCAGGGGTCGGGGCTGTACATGAAACTTTTCCACCATCCTGCTGATCAGATAGGTATCATGTTGCGTTTTTCCGGAGGGTTGGGCAGTAAGGATAAGGACGTGGATAATGCAAAAAAAAAGCGGCAATTTTCGCATGGAATGGGGCATTAAAGACTGAAAATAATAAAATTCACCTATACTCGCAAATGGACGGATTAAACATTTATTACTCTCTTAGCCCTTCCATTTTTTCCAGTCGTCTGATCCTGTTGTGCATGAAGGGATGCTCACATTGGAAAATATAGAAGAAATTCACTTTTTGCGGCACGTTCCCAATGAGCTTACAGAGCGCCACTCTTAAATCATTCCCCAGCCCTAGTTTTTGCGCGAATGCATCCTGCCTGTATTCGGTGTGCCTGCTATTAAGCTTCCATAAAAATCTGAATAGGTGATTGATCCGGTGGAGTAATAATATATAAAAAAGGATCGCTTCCATATACTTTGCAAGATGGAAATAAAAAAGAGCAAAACCAATAAGTATCAGGCGTCCAAGAAGTCCTCCCAAGCGTGATAATCCTCCCGGAAGAAATAACATGCTGAAATATCTTTTTAATCTTCGCCAGGTAAGCCTGCAAATAAAAGATGCATTTCGAGGCAGATAGCCTGTCAGGAAATAAGCCATTGAGGCCACACAATCCTTGCTTGTCAGATGTCCGAGTTCATGCGCCATCACGGCTTTGATCTCAAAGTCGGTCAGTTCGTTCAGCAATCCTCTTGATACTACGATGGTACGATACCCGATTGCAAAAGCATCCATTCCCATTTCTTCCTGGATCATTAGACGGTAACGCGCATTGTCGTTGGCCCTTTTCTGTATATCCTCCAAACTGTGCCCGAGCCTTTGCTCTTCTTCCAGTATAGGTTTCCTCGTATTCATAAAAAGCAGGAAAAAGCCCGTCAAAAACCAGGCAGCGGAAAAGGAGAGCAGCAGCCAGATAAAGATCGTCAACAGCACGAGGGAATCCCGAAGGGGCTTGTGCAGCCATCCGAACACATCGATCACAATAAAGAAAGTGCTGATAGTAAGGGCTGCATAGAGAATGACAAGTATGAATTGAATATATTTACTCATATAGGACAGGGTTAAGAAAATAAAGTTCGTAAAATCTCCTATACGAATGCTAAGAAAAAAATCTCCCCGTGTCGGCAAACGACAGGTGGCCAGGATTAAAACGGGCAATTAACAGGTAGCTAAAACAGATGGCTGAAATTTAAAAGGAGAGCCCTCCTATATTCTTATAAGAGGACTCTCCTTGATTATGTGACCGGACGGATCCCTGTATTTTTTATACGCGCAAATCAGATATGCGCATCGATCTTTTTAACGAAGTTGGACTTGGGCTGTGCGCCTACCAGCTTGTCAACCACCTTACCGCCTTTGATAAAAAGGATAGCAGGAATGCTGGTGATGCCATAGTTGATGGACAATTGCGGGTTGTGGTCTACGTTGACCTTGCCTACGTTGATCTTGCCATGGTATTCTTTCGATAATTCCTCGATGACGGGCCCGATAGCGCGGCAAGGACCACACCATTCAGCCCAGAAATCCAC
>PLXD01000281.1 GCA_003151295.1 Chitinophagaceae bacterium
CTTCGTCGCCGTATTTCTGCAGCGGCCCGATCGCTTCCGAAAGAGTGGCTGGCGCTTCGTATTTAAAAGACTGCGCTATCATTTTTACATTTTTATTGTTGACGTAATACGCTTTTGAATAATTGATCCCTGACTCTGCCAATCACAAACAACAGGCTGCCGTTTAGCCAAATCCCGGCAAATACCATGAGCAACCCGGAATAATATAACAAGAGCCCGCCCCCTGCAGTAACGCTCAGCAGCAACAGGGCCGAACCCAACCCCGCAAGTCCCAGGGCATACTTTGTCCGGGCATCCCTGTATTTCAAGAAAATGCTAAGCAAGATGAGCCCGCAACAAAAGGCGGTGAAATAAACTGTAGAAGAAGAGGAAAAGATGCGGGTATAGCTAACCGTTAGGATACTGCTGCGTCCGCAAAGCATGGCGGTGCTGGAATAGGCCAGGAAACAAAAAGGACACTTGGGGAGCAGGACCAATAATAGCATGGCAAAAACACTTAGAGGCTCTTTTGGTTTTAAAGCCATCCGTTCCCTTTTACAAGGTCCGCAATCGTCTTTATTCCTGAAATAACTTACCATAACAAAGAATTACCATTCAGCAATTTTGTTAGTAATAAGCTGGCCTGCAATCGTTCATTACGCCAACTACTATCCACTAAAAATATCTCTAAAACTATCCTTAAGGAAGTTAGGAAATATTTTCCAATCATATTAGTTAAATAAATAATACCGTTATTCCCCTGGGGATATAACGCTGCTTCCTGCTGCCTGATAGGCAATTCCCTTTAGACGCTGAGGATTATTATCACAGGTGAGGATTGTTATCGCAGATCAATGATTTAGCAAAGAATTATCCCAGCTTGACCTTTTCAATAGCGGTCGCCGACCGGGAATGGATAACCTCCCGATTGTTCCGTAACGATTGACCGGTTCGACCAGCCATTACAGCCTTTATTTCCGCCAAAATGGACAAAGCGATCTCTTCAGGTGTTTCGGCGCCGATGTCCAATCCGGAGGGGCCATACAGGCAGGATCGTTCGGAGTCTCCAGGGGTGAGCCCTTCTTTTTTCAACTCATCCAGCATACGGTCCAATTTCTTTTTGGGCCCCAGCGAACCGATATAGACCGGCTTTCTGCCGATCAGCGCACGCAGCATGGCGAGGTCATAGTTGTAATTATGGGTCATCAATACGAAGACAGTCTGATCGTCTAAGGTAATTGCGTCCAGGGCCTTTTCAGGTTTCGACACCCGCACCTGGCAGCCCGGTACGAACCGTTCCGCTTTTGCGTGGGTAGCGCGGCCGTCGATCACGGTGGTTTGCCATCCCAGGATATCTGCCATACTTATCAATGGCACCACATCATTTCCGGCTCCGATCACGACCAGCGAAATAGGAGNNTAGGAGGGGGTATGTATTCGATAAATGAGGTAAAGTTCTGCTGCCCGGAGACATAATTTTTAAAATGGGAAGTCTTATCGGTGAACGCCTTTTTTGCATCTTCCAGTAGTATTTCCTTCAGGGAATAAGGATCCCCATTGGCTGCGACTACACCCTCCTCCTTCCATAACAGGCAGGTGCCCGGCTGTTCGCCCCTAGCATTTTCCAGGGAGAACAGGGTGACCAGCACCGCTTTCTGGCGCCGTCCTGCAAAAGCCTTCAATAACTCGATCGGGTTGGCCGGATCTTCGGGGTCGATCGGTTCGATCAGCACCTGGATGATGCCGTTGCAGCCCAGGCCCACCCCGAACTTGGCATCGTCTTCGTCCATGGTATCGTAAGTCACCAGCCGGGACTTTTGCTGGCTGAGGACCCATAGCGCCTTCCTCAGCGCATCCCCCTCCAGGCAGCCTCCGCTGATAGCGCCCGTCAACTGGCCGGTATCATCGACCAGCATACGCGCGCCCGGCCGGCGGTAAGAAGAGCCTTCCACATGCACCACCGTAGCCAGGGCCGTATGCCTGCCCAGCCGCCGGGCCTCCTCAAAAGCCCGGATCACTTCGCGGATCTCTTTCATACAAAAGTGTTTATCCCAGTCAATAGCATTTATATCAATAGCATTTATTCCTATAAAATTAGGACTTTTATTCTTCTATTCATTCGTAGACTGATAATCCGGGGGGGGCATCAAAAAGCCTGTTTATGCTTGGCTGTATGATCCAAATGCCGACAGGNNGCAGCAGGAATATTTTACCCTTTAATAGACATTCACTCCCTACTTGTCAGTGCTTTCATTTTCGCCAAAGCTGTCTGAGCGACCAGCAAAGCATCCTGGTGATAATAGGTCTGGTTGAATACCTCCTCGGAAATGATCAGCGGACGGTCCGGACTCTGAAGAATGGATAAGATGCGTTTAATAGGCGCGACCCCATCTCCCGGGTGGACCCGGTCTGCATCCGTAATCGTAGCAGGCGTAAACTTCGCCGTATAATCGTTCAAATGCAAAATCTCGACGGCTCCCTTATTCATCAGGGGAAGGGTCTCTATGCTCGATCCTCCTTTGTAGAGATGAAAAATATCCAGCAGGACCCTGGCCGAAGCATGTCCGCTCTCCATGGCCACATAGAGCACCTCACTGACCCGGCTGAGATTCTTTGAAAAACCCCACATCTCCAGTTGCGGCGCTACGCCTTCCAGCCCGCCCAGTTCGAGGATGCGGCGATAACGTTCCGCTACAACCTGCAGGTCCAGCTTACCGGTATTCGTGGCGCCGGTTGGCGGGGCGGCAATCCGCTTACAACCAATTTGCGCCAGCATGCCCATTTCCCGTTTCATTTGTTCGATCCCCTTCTTCCGAGCCGCTTCCTCATCCGGGATCCACTCCGCAAATCCGATGGCGTCCTCGACGATAAGGCCCAGGGTATCCAGGCGCTGTCTCACCTCTTTGAGCGTGCCTCCTCCGGCAAGAAACTTCTGCAAGGAATCCAGCCAGATCTCAACCGACCGGAAGCCCGCCTGGGAAGCCGTTTCCAGTTCCTTCATAAAACCGAGATTATGGCCGCGAAGGGTAGCCATATTGAGGCAATACTTAAAATTGGGCGAAGACGCGGAAGGAGACTGAGAAGCAAAAGCCGGTTTCCCGGCAGCCTTACTTCCCATAGGTATAAAATAAGCTCCTGCCGAAGCAGATAACAGTTGCAACAATTCTCGCCGACCAAACATGTATTTCGTGTTTTAAAATTTGATTATAAATATTTCAGGTCATTTTATGCAAGATTATTCGCTAACATTTCAGTAACAGGGAAAATTGAATATAGTTCTTATCTTGTATGGCTGCCGGCGAAGTTCTCATTTTTCCATTTTGGTATTCCTGAAGGTAGAAATAATAATAATATCCTGGAATTTAGCCTGATCATAATAATAAATTCATGAAACAATTCCTGTTTTTTTCGGTGCTGTATTTTCTCTTCACGTTCAACTGCAGGGCTACGGATGAATATGCAACCGGGTATTTCATTACCAAAAGCAACGATACAATCATGTGCAAAATACTCATTCAAAAGGATTTCGGGCACTTCAACGAGCAATCATTTTTCTTAAAAGTCACTATTTCAGACAGCGCCGGCCATAAAAAGAAATATACCCCCCAGGATATAAACGGGTATGCATTCGTTTATCATGATAAAGGATATATCTATGTTTCCAGGCAGGTAGACGAAGATGGAAGAAGGCTGTTTTTGTGGCCGCTGAATCTTGGAAAAAAAATAAACGAATACTATTATTATAATTACAATACGTCCGACCTGGATAAGGGCGCTATGGGCTCTATGAATGAAGTTTATGTATTGGAAGATGCCGAAACAAAAGAGACCGTTGCCATCACAAAAGGAGGCTCCCTGAGCAACAGCTACAAAGCACAACTGCGGAAATTCTTTGAAGCCGATAAAAAGATAATGGCATTACTGGTGCAGGATGTAAAAGAGTTTCATGATATATACAGGTTCGTAAAAGACTCGAATAATTAATCCAAATAAAAACCACCATCCCGAAAAATCGGGACAGTGATTCCTAACTGTTCCACTGTGAATGGCTCCGTTTTGATCCTGACGGTCGGGGTCGTAACAGGATCCTGCTTATACCGGATTAAAGGGTGC
This sequence comes from Chitinophagaceae bacterium, assembly GCA_003151295.1. GTDB lineage: Bacteria > Bacteroidota > Bacteroidia > Chitinophagales > Chitinophagaceae > Puia. Next base: position 4,093 of record PLXD01000281.1, read on the forward strand.
GTACAACCGATTTTTTTCTATCAGGGCAACGCGATCAGCGTGGTAGTATATGTATTCTCCGTAGCCATTTTGATGATGCCCATTTCCGGGGCATACCAGGTATAGCTAGGTGTCGGGTTATCGTAGGTCCTGGCAGCCCCCCCATTGATCCCCGGAATTTGGGATACAGTAGTCTCGGCGATCTTAAAACAATTCCATTTCCCGGCAGGAGTGCTCACCATTTCCCGCCCTATCACTTTCCGGTGAAACGTGATTTCTATCTTGG
>PLXD01000151.1 GCA_003151295.1 Chitinophagaceae bacterium
CATTCCCGCTGGAATCATAGGTATAGAAATTGCCAGCGCCCATCACAGTAAAAAGACCCGCACGCAGGCCATAGTTCATATTGACCTTATCCGACAGAGTCAGGTCATGTGAAAAGTAAGCGGCGGTTTCAAGAGCATGCTTGTCGGGCACGGAGATGGGATTGAAGCTCGATCTCTGGGTAGCCGATATCACCCCGGGTGAGGTGGTATGATCGATCACGTCAATCCCGAAATTGATCTTATTGTCGGCATTGGCATAATACTGCATATCCTCCTTGAAATGGTAATCCCTGATAAAGGAGGTAATGCCGATGTCGTTATTCCCGGAATTGATCTTGACATCATAGTCATACTTACTATAGATCAGCGAAGTGTTGGAGAACAGCCGGCTGTTTAAAATATGATTCCACCTGAAAGTAGCTGTCGAATTGCCATAATCGATGCCAAAAGTATTGCCCAGCCCCAGGTTGTCCTTTCCGAAATACCCGGACAGGTAGATATGATCTTTTTCGCCGAGCTTGTAATTTGCCTTGGCATTGATATCATAAAAATACAGGCTGCTCCGGTTCGTGTTGGTATCTTTCGACAACTTAAGGAAGAGGTCTGCATAGGTCCTGCGGGCGCTTACGATAAAGGAGCCATTATCATCTTTTCCAACAGGCCCTTCTACATTCAGCCGCGAGGAGATCAGCCCGATACCGCCGCTGGCATGGTAATCCNNCGTTCATTTTCACATCCAGTACGGAAGCCAGCCTTCCCCCGTATTCCGCGGGGATCGCGCCTTTATACAGGGTCACATCCTTAAGGGCATCGGAATTAAAGGTGGAAAAAAAACCCAATAAATGAGAGGGGTTGTATACCGTGGCCTCATCCAGTAAAATAAGATTCTGATCGATACTGCCGCCCCGCACATAAAACCCGCTATTCCCATCGCCTCCCGATTGTACACCGGGTAATAGCTGGATCGTCTTCAGGATATCCTTCTCTCCGAAAAGGACGGGAATGTCCGCGATTTCTGCGATAGAAAGTTTTTGAACACCCATCAGCGGCTTGGTCACATTGTTATTATTTCTATTGGCCGTTACGACCACTTCCTGCAATTGCGCTTCCTCTACGCCCAGTTCTACCGCAACCACGATGTCCCTGGCAAGGGATATAGCCAGGGTATCACTCCGGTAGCCGGCAAAGCTCACCACCATTTTATAATTCCCGGGGGCGGCATTGAGGGAATAGAATCCATAGGCATTGCTCAGTGCGGCCGAATGAGGCTGCTCCAACAGTACGATGCTTGCCCCGATCAAGGTCTCCCCGGATTTCTTATCCCGGATCGTGCCACTGACCGTGTGCCGGGACTGCGCAACGAGCAGGATGGGCAAAACCAGTAAGACTAAAGGCAAAAGGGACTTGGTTCGATGCATGGGATCTAGTTTGGTTTGACAATTGTGGAAACCCTTCTATCAGGGATCATACTATCAGGAATTATACGTAACCCTGATGGCAAGCAAAGCGCAAGGATAAGGAGGAATTAGTTAACAAAAAGTTATCGGGGGATAACCCGCGTGAATAAGGATACCAAAACACTGTATTTGGCTACTTTCCGACGACTGCTTCCAACATCTCCCGGCGAATTTCCGGCTTTCTCCCGGGGAAAAAATCATACTTTCGATAGGAATAAAGGATTGTTAGCCATATTAACGGTATCAAACAATGAAAAAAGGGGTCCTGATCGTTTTAAGCATCTTTTTGATAAGTTCGCTCCTACTGCATTCCTGTTCCTCGCCGAATGCCGAACCGATCGCTTCGGACTCTCTTTCCATCGCCCTTGGCCGGAATGCTTTTACGCAGAACTGTAGCTCTTGTCACAATTTCAAGCAGGATGGCATCGGTCCGCAATTAGGCGGCATCACCGGGGATACTTCCGCAGACTGGCTGAAGCATTTTATAAAAGACCCCAAAACCACTATCGGATCGGGCGATCAACGGGCTAAACAGCTGTATGGGAAATTCCATACAATGATGCCCTCATTCCCTGCTTTTACCGATGAGGAACTAAACAGGATCCTGGCTTACTTAAACACCCAAAAGAGTTCGGGTCAAACAAGCCGGAAGGAGGATCCTACGGCTATCAAAAACCCGATCCCGCAGCCGATCGCGCTTTCAGACCTGGTGATTGGCCTGGAGCAGGTGACACAAATACCGCATTCCAGCGATCAAGCTCCCTTCACGAGGATCAACAAACTTGACTTTCAACCCGGCAAAGAGGACCTGTTTATCATGGACCTTCGGGGTAAACTCTATAAACTTCAGCACAATCAGCCGGTCGTCTACCTGGACCTGGCTGCGCGGATGCCTCATTTCATCGGTCAGCCCGGCCTGGGTACGGGATTTGGAAGTTTCGCCTTTCATCCCGATTTCGCGAAGAACGGGCTTCTGTACACTACGCATACGGAACCCGCCGGTACAAAGCAGGCAGACTTCAGATACGATGATTCCATAAAGGTGGCCCTGCAGTGGGTCGTGACCGAATGGAAAACGGACCCTCCCGGGGCCACACCCTTTTCGGGAACAAGCAGGGAACTTTTCCGCGTAAATATGGTTTCAGGGATCCACGGGGTGCAGGAAATCAGCTTCAACCCCCTCGCAAAACCCGGCGACGAAGACTACGGACAATTATACATTGGGGTGGATGATGGCGGCAGCGTTGAAAATGGCTACTCTTTTCTGCCCCATAGCCTGGACAGGATCTGGGGAACGATCCTCCGTATAGATCCCCTGGGCCGGAACAGCGCCAATGGACGTTACGGAATTTCGCAGCATAATCCTTTTAGCAAAAGCGCCGATCCGAAAGTGCTTCGGGAGATCTATGCCTACGGGTTCAGGAATCCGCATCGTATTACCTGGAGCAAGGCAGGCCAGATGCTGGTTTCCAATATTGGCCAGGCCAATATCGAGTCCTTAAACCTGATCCTGCCCGGGCATGACTATGGCTGGCCTATCCGGGAAGGGGCTTTTGTCATCAATCCATTGGGAGATATCAATAAGGTTCACCCGCTTCCTCCAAATGATTCCATCTATCATATCACCTACCCTGTTGCAGCATTCGACCACGACGAAGGAAATGCCATCTCCGGGGGATATGAATATTGGGGGAGTGAGGTTCCGACCTTAAAAGGGAAATATCTTTTCGGGGATATTCCAAACGGACGGTTGTTTTATGTAGAGATGAGAGACCTGAAATTGGGGAGCCTGGCGCTTGTCAAGGAATGGCGGCTCTCCCTTCATGGCAAGCCGATCACACTGCGCGAGCTTTGCGGGACCGGCCGGGTGGACCTCCGATTCGGCAGAAATCCCAAGGGTGAATTGTATATACTCACCAAGTCGGACGGAAAGGTCTACCGGTTAGTCAGTCCTTAGTCTGAGCAATTCACACCGCTTAGCAATCTGAATAGCTGAAAAGCTTGCATCCCGGACAATCTGCGTCGCCTGAATCGCTGAACAACCTGCATCTCAAAGCATTCCGTACCATTCAACAATCTGCACCGCCAAACATAGACATCAGCCTAAATTAATGTGTAACTTTAACACAATAAACCGGATTGCGATAAAAAAAATGTTTCCTCTTCTCTGTTCTTGTCTTTTCCTGGCCTGTGCTCCGGGCGATTAAATTCTTCGACAAGGATACCCTGGTCTTCCAGGATTTGAAGAGGGCCCGCTTCTATCAGGTATTGCTGAGCCTTCGCAAAAGGAGCCCTGTTCTTGCTGCTTTCGCTTCGTTCAGAAAACTCAAGGTTGGCAATGATAAGGCCCTATAATAATGTCTTTATGGGCAAAGAAGAACCCTTAAACGGAACAAAATCGCTGATTGAGCCCTGGGGGTATGCTGTATACGAATATGGGAAATAGTAAAAAACAGTTACGACTCCTTTTATTAGAAAATTTTCACGAAAAAAGCAGATTATCTGAATAAATTATAAGAATTTTGCAACTCGTTTATAAATCATAAAAATGAGCAAGACACCCGCTACATTATTTGACAGAGTATGGGATTCGCATGTGGTCCGGCAAATTGAAGATGGCCCCGATGTGTTTTTTATCGACCGGCACTTCATCCATGAAGTAACCAGCCCGGTGGCATTCCTGGGACTGGAAACCCGGGACCTGAGCGTACTATTTCCCGAAAAAACATTTGCTACGGCCGATCATAACACTCCTACCCTCAATCAGCATTTGCCGGTGCAGGATCTGCTTTCAGCCAACCAGTTGAAAGCATTGGAAGTGAATTCGGCAAAATATCATATTTCACATTGGGGGTTGGGCAACCCCAAGAATGGCATCGTGCATGTGGTGGGGCCCGAAAACGGGATCACCCTTCCCGGCATGACGATTGTTTGCGGAGACTCGCATACTTCCACGCATGGTGCATTTGGCGCTATTGCTTTTGGCATTGGCACTTCCGAAGTAGAGATGGTACTATCTTCCCAATGCATTATGCAGCAAAAGCCAAAGAAAATGCGCATTAAAGTAAATGGCAAGCCGGGCAAAGGGATTACCCCAAAGGATGTTACCCTCTATGGCATTTCCAAATTGACGGCATCCGGCGCAACGGGGTATTTTGTGGAGTATGCTGGCGAAGTATTTGAGAATATGAGTATGGAAGGCCGCATGACCGTTTGCAATATGAGTATTGAAATGGGGGCCCGCGGTGGCATGATTGCCCCTGATGAAACAACTTTTGCTTATCTCAAAGGCCGGGACAAAGCGCCGAAAGGGGAAGCCTGGGATAAAGCGCTGGCTTATTGGAAAACTTTGAAAACAGATGAAGGCGCCTTTTTTGACAAGGAATATGCATTCGATGCGGCAGATGTAGAACCGATGATCACTTACGGCACCAATCCGGGTATGGGAATGGGCATTACCCGGCATATACCCACCTCGCAGGTTGCAGGTGGCAGTAAAGCCAGTTATGAAAAGTCGCTCGATTACATGGGATTTCACGAAGGCGAATCCATGCTGGGCAAAAAAGTGGACTATGTATTCATCGGCAGTTGCACCAATGGACGTATTGAAGATTTCCGTGACTTTGCCTCTATCGTAAAAGGCCGGAAAAAAGCAGCACATGTTACGGCATGGATCGTCCCCGGTTCGCATATCGTAGAGCAACAAATAAAAGAAGAAGGCATACTGGACATATTGACGGAAGCGGGCTTTCAGTTACGTCAGCCCGGATGCTCCGCCTGCCTGGCCATGAATGACGATAAAATACCCGCGGGCAAATACGCCGTGAGCACCAGCAACCGCAATTTCGAAGGAAGGCAAGGGCCTGGCGCCAGGACCATGCTTGCCAGTCCACTAGTGGCCGCCGCCGCCGCCGTAACAGGCGTCGTAACAGATCCTAGGGGGCTGATCGCCGAATAACGATCGCCCGGAAACCGAACCAAAAGCAAAAACTTTAAATAATACAAAATAAGAATGGCTTACGATAAATTCACCCTATTAAGGAGTTCGGCAGTTCCTATGCCGATTGAAAATGTGGACACCGACCAGATTATTCCTGCCCGTTTTTTAAAAGCAACCGAACGCACGGGATTTGGCGACAATCTTTTTCGCGATTGGCGCTATAACACAGATGGCTCTCCCAAAAAGGATTTTGTTTTAAACAACCCTATTTATTCGGGCAACATACTGGTCGCCGGCAGGAACTTCGGAAGCGGCAGCAGCCGCGAGCACGCTGCATGGGCTCTATATGATTATGGCTTCCGTTGTGTGGTATCCAGTTTTTTTGCCGATATTTTCAAGAACAATTCTTTGAACATCGGCCTATTGCCCGTGCAGGTAAGCCCTGTGTTTTTAGATAAGATATTCACTGCCCTTGAAGCCAACCCCCATTCCGAGCTGGAAGTCAATCTCCCGGAACAGACCCTTACCCTCCTGGCTACAAGAGAAAGTGAATCCTTTGAAATCACTACCTATAAAAAGCATAACATGACCCATGGTTATGACGATATTGATTACCTGCAGGCCATGAAAGCCGATATTCAGTCATTCGCCGCCAAAAGCATGTATTAAAAAACACCAGTCGACAACCATTATGCCAGTTGCCAAACAATATATTGAAATTATGGACACCACGCTCCGCGATGGTGAACAAACCAGCGGAGTCTCTTTTTCGTCATCGGAAAAGCTAACCATTGCCCAACTTCTTCTGACCGAAGTAAAAGTGGACAGGATCGAAATCGCATCGGCCCGGGTGTCCGAAGGTGAATTTGCTGCGGTAGACGCCATTACCAAATGGGCAAAAGCCAATGGCTTTTTAAACAGGGTGGAAGTGCTGACGTTCGTTGACGGGGATGTTTCCGTGCAATGGATGCTAAAAGCAGGCGCCAAAGTAATGAACCTGCTTACCAAAGGTTCCCTGAATCACTTAGTGCACCAGCTGAAGAAAAAACCAGAACAACATTTTGCAGAAGTAGCTGCGGTCATTAAGCTGGCAAAGGAGAATGGCCTGGAGTGCAATGTGTATCTCGAAGACTGGAGCAATGGCATGCGTCATTCAAAAGAGTATGTTTTTCAATACTTGGATTTTTTACAGCACCAACCGGTAAAAAGGATCATGCTGCCGGACACCTTAGGCATTCTCATCCCCTCGGAAGTGTATGCCTATGTTTCCGAAATTGTTCAACGCTATCCGCATATACATTTCGATTTCCATGCACACAACGATTACGACCTGGGTACCGCCAATGTACTGGAAGGAGTAAAAGCAGGCGCTAAGGGCATCCACCTTACCGTTAACGGTATGGGTGAAAGAGCCGGCAACGCCCCGCTGGCCAGCGCCATTGCCGTGCTGAACGATTTCATGCCTTCCGTAACAACGGCCGTAGTCGAAGAATCCTTATATAGAGTCAGCAAACTCGTAGAATCATTCTCCGGTTTCCTTATTTCCGTCAATAAGCCGATTGTCGGGGAGAACGTGTTTACGCAAACCGCCGGTATTCATGCGGATGGCGATAAAAAGAACAAATTATATTTCAGCGACCTGATGCCCGAACGCTTTGGCCGTCAGCGCAAATATGCTTTGGGTAAAACCAGCGGCAAAGCCAATATCGAAAACAACCTACAGCAACTAGGCATTCAACTGTCCGATGCGGACCTGAAAAAAGTGACGCAGCGTATCATTGAACTGGGCGACAAAAAGGAAGTGGTCACACAGGCCGACCTGCCCTATATCCTTTCCGATGTATTAAACAGCAACACGATCGAAGAAAAAGTGAAAATCGAAAACTACGTATTGACCCATTCAAAAAATCTCCACCCTTCCGTTACGCTCAAAATATCGATAAAGGGGGAACTATTCGAAGAACATGCGCAGGGCGACGGACAATATGACGCATTCATGAATGCATTGAAGAAAGTGTATAAAAAAAAGAACCAGGAATTGCCTTCCTTAGCGGATTATGCAGTACGCATTCCGCCGGGGGGGAAAAGCGATGCTTTATGCGAAACGATCATTACCTGGACCTATAATAAAAAAGAGTTTATCACCAGGGGGCTCGATAGCGATCAAACCGTATCTGCGATAAAGGCAACCCAGAAAATGCTGAATTTAATATAAGGCATCCCGGATCTAAATTATCATTATAAAATATCTTTCATTTTAATAAACAACCGAATGGCAAGCAAACATATTTTAATTGTTCCGGGCGATGGGATAGGACAGGAAGTAACCGCAGTGGGTAAAAAAGTTTTGGAAAAGATAGCCGTAAAATTTGGGCACAGCTTCACGTACGACGAAGCGCTAATCGGACATGTGGCGATCGAAGCAACCGGAAATCCTTTGCCGGATAGTACGCTGGAAAAGATGCGTAAGTCCGATGCCGTATTGTTTGGCGCCGTGGGTCATCCCAAATACGACAACGACCCTTCTGCCAAAGTAAGACCGGAACAGGGTTTGCTGAAGATGCGCAAAGAGCTGGGCTTGTATGCCAATCTTCGTCCCATCAAGTTATTCGACGAATTGCTGGACGCTTCCAGCATCAAACCCGAAATATTAAAAGGCGCCGATATTTTATTCTTCCGTGAACTGACCGGCGATATTTATTTCGGTGAAAAAGGAAGAAAAAACAATGGCGACACTGCCTATGATGTAGCAGAATACAGCCGCTATGAAGTAGAGCGCATTGCCCGAAAAGCATTTGACGCAGCCAGAACGAGAAGAAAGAAATTATGTTCGGTAGACAAGGCAAACGTACTTGAAACATCCAGGTTGTGGAGGGAAGTAGTACAAAAAGTCGCAGCGGAATACCCGGATGTAGAAGTAGAATACCAGTTTGTAGATACCACGGCCATGATGCTGATAAAAGACCCGCGCCGGTTTGATGTAGTCGTTACCGCCAATCTCTTCGGCGATATTCTTACCGATGAGGCTTCGCAGATAGCAGGTTCCATGGGCATGCTGGCGTCCGCTTCGATAGGCGATGGTACGGGCGTTTATGAACCCATTCATGGCTCGGCCCACGATATTACCGGTAAAGGGGTTGCTAACCCATTGGCATCCATCTTATCTGCCGCTTTGTTATTGGATATTTCTTTTGGAATGAAGGCAGAATCAGAAACTGTTATTCATGCGGTAGACAAAGTATTAAAATCAGGCTTTCGCACAAGGGATATTGCCGGCAGTCAAACACTTGCCCATAAAATATTGGGCACGGAAGCCATCGGAGAAGAAGTGCTCAAGTCCATTTGAGGCCGGCCCACCCATCGTGGCATGATTATTTAATTATGTCAATAAAACCGCAAACCATGTATAATAAATTCCCAATAAAATTCAATGACGATGGCAAACAATACATCGCCGAGATAAAGCCTCTGTCAACGCGTATGGAGAAAAATCTCCCTACGCGGTTTGAAGTATCCATGAATAATATTTATTACGGATTGGTGCAGAGATCCGGCGAAAGTTGGGAAACTAATTCTCCAAAATGTGGATTTATACTAGAGAAGATCGGCCATCATATCAGCAATTGGTATGATGAGCATTTTTAATGGAGGGGACCTTCCTTTATTTTTTCGGAACTTTCGCTCCTTCTTTACGCGCTTCCGAAAGGCCGATCGCGATGGCCTGTTTTGGATTGGTGACCTTTTTGCCGCTGCGACCGCTTTTGAGTTTGCCTTCTTTCATTTCTTCCATGGACTTTTTGACCTTGGATTGCGATTCTTTAGAATACTTTGCCATATAGATTTCTTTTTATATGAAATATCAAATTGCATGCCACCATACCTGTAGAAAATAACACCCTACCTTTGCCGGATGGATTATTTCAAAAAGCTACTTGACTTGTTGAGGATCGAGCAGGAAGAAGACCGGCAATCCTACCGGAGGCTGACCGAAACCTCCTCCGTGGTGGAACGCAGGGCAGCCGGGCTTGCCTGGTATCCCATCGCCATCAAAGACGAAGAGGTAGGCCGGGGAGATTATCTGACAGTCGAAGTGGAACGTACAACACACCAGGATAGTGACCATCAACTTCGTTTCGGAGCGGCGGCGGCGCTTTTTTCCAATCATGATCCCCATACTGACCGTGTGGAGGGAGTTATCTCTTACCAAAGCGGCAATAAGCTCAAGATCACCCTACGCACGGATGAATTGCCAGACTGGTCGCGGGACGGGAAATTAGGGATAGACCTCCTCTTTGACGACAATAGTTATAATGAAATGCAAAATGCCCTTAAGCAGGCATCGACACTGCTTGAAAAGGGGGATAAAGGGGAAGAGAACCACCTGCTGAAGATCCTTACCGGCGAAAAAAAGCCTGGTTTCCATTTGATGCCGGTAGATGAAGGGCTGGCAGCCAGGAGTAAGACATCATTGGGACCACCGCTGAATGACTCGCAACAGGCGGCCGTCAATAAGATCCTTTCCGCTAATGAACTGGCTATCGTGCACGGACCGCCTGGCACGGGTAAGACCACTACCCTGGTACAAGCTATCAAAGCTCTTCTCAAACAGGATCCCGGGCAGATATTGGTCGTTGCACCCAGCAACACGGCGGTCGACCTGCTCAGTGAAAAATTATCCGACGGAGGGCTGAATGTGCTACGTGTCGGCAACCCGGCCAGGGTTTCGGTAAGACTGATGTCTTTAACGCTGGACAGTAAGATCGGGGAACACGGCAGTATGAAGGAAGTACGGAAACTGAAGAAGCAGGCGAATGAGTTCCGGAATATGGCTCATAAATACAAACGCAATTTCGGTAAGGCGGAGCGGGACCAACGCAAGGCGCTCTTCGACGAAGCCCGCAATATCATGAAGCAGGTGGAGCAGACCGAACAATATATCACCAATGACCTGATAGCCCGGGCCCAGGTGATCACCGCCACCCTGGTCGGTTCCAATCACTACACCGTAAAACACCTGAAGTACGGAACGGTGGTCATCGATGAAGCGGGACAGGCCCTCGAACCTGCCTGCTGGATACCGATCCTGAAAGCCAAAAAAGTGATACTGGCCGGCGATCATAACCAGTTATCCCCTACCGTCAAATCCGACGAAGCGGCCCGAAAAGGATTAAGCACGACCTTACTCGAAAAGTGCGTGGCCCTGCACCCGGAGGCCGTCGTCCTGTTGGAAGAGCAATATCGCATGCATGAAATGATCATGGGCTATTCGTCTGCCCAGTTCTACCGGAACCGTTTGAGAGCGCATGCCTCCGTAGCCCGTCACCTACTGTTCGAGGCAGACAGCCCCCTCGCGTTCGTGGATACAGCCGGGTGTGGGTTTGACGAAAAGACGGAGGGCGTCCGCATCAGCAATCCCGAGGAAGCGGCTTTTTTATTCAAACATTTAACTCGGCTCTTTACCGAACTCAGTGATCATTACGCTCCTGACAATTTTCCTACGATCGCCATCATATCGCCTTATAAAGAACAGATCACTGTGCTGAAAGAACAGTTGATGCACTCCCCCGCCCTAAAAGTCATCGGAGATAAAATATCGGTCAACACCATTGACAGTTTCCAGGGGCAGGAGCGGGATATCGTCTACATCAGCATGACCCGAAGCAATCAGGAAACCAGGATCGGTTTCCTGTCGGACATCCGCCGGATGAATGTCGCCATGACGAGGGCCCGGAAAAAATTAGTGGTCATCGGTGACAGCGCTACCCTTTCCAACCTGCCTTTTTATGCGGACTTCATCAGCTATGCGGAAAAAAGGAAGGCCTATCAGAGCGCCTGGGAATTCGCGGATGCCGGTTGAACTTTATTTACATTTAATCAGGAATTCCCGGATTCGAAATAGGGAACCTCATCATGAGATTCTTTTTCAGTTCCCCGCCAGTAGGCCAGGGTCACTATATGGCCATCGGGCGTCCGCAACAATCTGCCAAATATCGCATTTATAGGGTTGAACGCCGTATCCGTTACCCCTACTGTAAACGTTTCGGGAGGAGCCGGGGTGGGTATTGAAATTGGTGTTGAGGCCGCATTCCCTTCGGCCGGCGGTTCCGGGGCGGCCGCGGAAGCCGGAACGGGGGCAGGCGCTGCTTTTGGAGGGGGACTTGGAATTACCACTACCGTATACCCGTTGAATGCGAGCAATGATTGCAGGAATGACGCCCTTTGTGTCAATACATTCTTTTCCACAATGGCGCATTTGATCCCGTCCAGGTCTTCGAATAAATGATTCTGATTGATTGCCATAACGATTACCCAGCTATTAATAAATAGATTATCCGGCTATTAATGAATAAATATATTGATAGGCCCCGCTTGCCAGCCCCGTTATCAAAACGCCCCCGATACAAATAACCAGCGCCATCTTTGCAGGCATGCCGGTTTGTATCCTTTCTACCGGCTGCCCGTTTTGCTCCATGAACATCACTTTGACTATCCGCAGGTAATAGTATAAAGAAACGACCATGTTCAGGACTGCGACGGTGATCAACCCGTAATTGCCCTTGTCGGCGCCGGCCAATAGCAAAAAAAACTTGCCGAAGAAACCGGCCGTAGGAGGAATACCTGCAAGAGAGAACAGGGAAATAGCCAGCACCCAGGTCAGGAGAGGATTGGTCTTGTAAAGACCCCTATAGTCATTCACATTCTCCTTGCCCGCCTGGGTACTCATCAGCGCTACCACTCCAAATGCGCCCAGATTGGAGAAAATGTAGATCAGGACGAAATAGACTACCGAGGTTCCTCCTGCTTCAGATTGCCCGCTGATCCCTATCAGTATGAAACCCATTTGTGCAATGGATGAAAATGCAAGGAATCGTTTCATATTTTGCTGGCGCAGCGCAAATAAATTGCCGATGACCATGGTGAGAATGGACAGAAGATAAATTATATTATACCAAGTATTACCCTGGGATCTGAAAACGATGTACAGGACCGGGACCAGCACAAACAGGATAGCGGCTTTTGAAACGACCGATAGGTAAGAAGTGACAGCGACCGGGGCACCTTGATATACATCGGCCGTCCATAAATGAAAAGGAACGACGGAAATTTTAAAGGCAAAGGCCGCCAATAAGAGGACGAAGGCAAATAATTGCAAAGGGCTTCCATTCAGTTGTTCCGCTAATACGGCAAAGTCCAGCGTTCCCGTCGTTCCATACAGCATGGAAATGCCAAACAAGAGCAGGCCGGAGGAAAAGGCAGAAGACAGGATAAACTTAATGGCCGCTTCGGAAGACAGCCGTTTGTCCAGGTCAAAATTGACCAGTGCAGCCAGGGGAATCGTGGAGAGCTCCAATCCCACAAAGAACAGCAGTAAATTACCGCTGGAGATCATGAAAAACATACCCAGCAGGGTAGACAGCAACAGCATATAAAATTCGGCCACGTGCTTGTGCTGCAGCAGCCAGTCATAGGCCTGCAAAGAAATGATGAGTGTTCCAAGGCTCAGCATATTTTTCTCCAATACCAGCAGGTGATCGGTGTGGAAACTACCCCCGAACAGGCTTCCTGGCCGATTACAAAAAAAACCAGCAACTAAATTGACCAGCAACAACAGGTTAATGATCTGCAGCAGGAATCCATTACCCTGTTTTTTATTTCCAATCTTCAGCAATAAAATAATAATAAGCAAGAGCGTTACAAGCAACTCCGCTTTCATCAATACAAAAAAGTCTTTCGGCATAAATTCATTCGTATAAATATTTTCGACACAAGGTCTTTCTGTATAAACGCGGTCCTTATCATGAATAGTTATCTGTGCATGATCGCTTCACTGGTATGCAGGATCGCTTCACTGGCCGGCGCGATGAGGTTATTCAACCAGAAAGGTGCCACCCCGACGGCTACGATCCCAATCACCAAAATGGTCACTGCCAGTCGCTCATTCCAACCGGCGTCCTTCAGGGACCTGAAATGATCCTGGCCGACCGGTCCCATGATCGCCTGTCCAACGGCTCGTAAGATATACACGGCAGTTACGACGATAGACGAACAGGCGGCAATCGTCGCCCACCGGTAAAAACCATCTGCATGCTCCCAGGAACCCATAAAGACGGTCACTTCCGCGACAAACCCGCTTAGCCCCGGTAAGCCGAGGGAACATAAGCCAGCCAACACAAATGCGGTTGAAATGAAGGGCATCACTTTCAGGAGTCCTCCCAATTTTGCAACCGTTCGGGTATGCGTACGGTCATAGATCATGCCAATACACGCAAAGAAAAGGGCGGTCATCAATCCATGGGAAACCATCTGCATCACAGCGCCGGTAATCGCTGTCTTCGTCAGCATGCCGATGCCCAACAGCACAAATCCGCAGTGGCTGATAGAAGAATACGCATTGATGTATTTCAGGTCAGTCTGCATCATGGTGGCAAATGCCCCATACAAAATGGCGATGGCCGACAGCAACACGATGATCCCCGAATAGTAGTGCGCCGCAGCGGGCAGCAAGAAAGTGGCAACCCTCAAACAACCATAGCCGCCGAGCTTCATAGAAATACCTGCCAGGAACATGGAGGCTGCCGTGGGTGCGGAAGAATGTCCATCGGGAACCCAGGTATGAAAGGGGAATAACGCCGCGAATATTCCAAAACCGATGAAAATAAAGGGGAAGAACAGCTTTTGGGTCTCCACGGGGATATTCATCTGCGCGATCCGCAGCAGGTCGAAACTATGCATGCCGTCAGCGGTAGCGGAATGAAAATAGATCCCCGTCAATCCCACGAATACCAGGGCGGATCCGGCCATCAGCATCAGCACAAGCTTCATGGCGCTATATTCCTTATTCCCACTTCCCCAGATAACGATCAGCATGAATTTGGGGATGACTGCCAGTTCCAGGAAAAAAAACAGCGTAAACAGGTCCAGGGAAATAAAAAATCCATAGGCGCCCACGCTGAGCAATAAGAGCAGGAAGAAAAATTCTTTACTCAACTTTTCGATGTTCCAGGAGACCAATACGCCTGCGAGTACGATCAGGGAAGTAAGCAGGATCATAGCCACGGAAATCCCGTCCACTCCTGTATGATAATGGATTTGAAGGGGGGCATACCATACATGATCTTCCTGGAACAACATGAGACCGGTATTTCCGGACACCCGTTGGTTCCAATAAAAACACAGCAATGCAAGACCGAGTCCCACTTGCAGCGCAGCGCCTGTTGCCGCGACGGCCCTTACCTGCTTAAATCCCCTGCACAGGAGGACGACGAGGGAGGTTAGAAACGGTAATATGACCAGCAAGCTCAGATTCATGATGTAACAGGTTCAAGTAAGTTAAAGATCCACATAAAAGATTCATGTATATAAAAATCATCAAAATCATTTCCACAGATAAACAAACAAAACCGTCAGCCCCAGTGCGCCGGCAAAGAAATACAGCATATAATTTTGCAATTTCCCCGATTGTAAGCCTTTGATGCGTTCGGATATTTTTGCAATAGCAGCAGCCACGCCATTCATCATCCCGTCTATTATGTTCTTATCCACCCAGGCCGCTGGTCTTCCCACCAGGGGGAAGATCATCTTTTTAGTGACAAAAAGATACCCTTCATCGATATAAAATTTTTTATACGCCACCCTGTATGCGCTACCCAACCAGGCCCTGATCTTTTGCGGACGATCATTTTGCCGGTAGTATAAACGGTATGCCAGCAGGATACCGCCGAGCGCCAGCGATACCGGGACGATGGAGAATAGTGGATCCACCCGGCTGTCAAAGGATCTTCCATCCGAATCGACAAAATGGGAAAAAGGAATGAATCCTGCCAGTAGCGCCCCCGCGCTTAAAATGACGAGGGAGAACTTCATGCCGGCCGATCCTTCACCATGGGTGGGATGGACTTCGCCGGACCCGGCTGATGCTCCGTGGGCATGGTGAGGGGGCCCTTGGGCATGGTGATAGGCACCATCCTTATTCCAGAATATGGAGAAATAGAGGCGAAACATATAGAAGGCGGTAATCGCAGAGGTAAGTAGCCCGATACCGTAAACGACTGCATTTGACCGCCACGCGGCCAATAAGATCTCCTCCTTGCTGAAGAATCCGGAGAACG
>PLXD01000554.1 GCA_003151295.1 Chitinophagaceae bacterium
CGCCCTGCTCGATGCCTCCCGGACCAAACTGCAATTATTGGGCATGGATGGCCGGCAATTGCAACAGGTCATCCAATCCGGCAAGCCCCTGTATAAAGTAACCGTATATACCCCCTTTACAGGACATATCCATGAAGCAGGCAATACGACCGAATCCTCCGGCAGCGTGGCCCCCCCCATCGACGTGTCAAAGGAAATGGGTGAACTACCCATCAAAGAAGGGATGTATGTCCAGGAAGGGCAAACCGTTTTCCAGTTGTATAATACCGATCGGAGCTGGATCATCCTGAACCTTTTTGCAGGCAGCTCCTCCCTGGCAAAGACCGGTCCTCCCGTCACCATCACACCGGAGACAGCCCCGGATAAACCCTTCCAGGCTACCATCAGCTACATTGAACCCTTTTACCGGGACAACAGCAAGACCCTTACCGCCAGGGTCTATTTCGACAATAGCAGCAGGCAATTACCCATCGGCAGCCAGGTGAAGGCTATGATCCACGGTCAGCCCGTCCCAGGCGACTGGCTTCCGCGAGAAGCCGTCCTGTCGCTCGGTCTGCACCAGGTAGTTCTCAAAAAGGAAAATGGTCTTTTCCAGGTGAGCGCCGTCCAAACCGGTATCACCACCGATCATCTGATCCGGATCACCGGCGGCCTGCAGATGCAGGATAGTGTAGCCGCCGATGCGCAGTTTTTAATGGACAGCGAGAGTCNNGCTGCTCCCGTTCCTGCTCATCCTTATATTATTGCCACCGTGCAGGACAGGAACAAAAAATACAGCCGGGAAAGACCCCGACATCTATTATACCTGTTCCATGGACCCGCAGGTCGTTGAATCCAATCCCGGCAAATGCCCCATCTGCCATATGGAATTAACGGCTGTCCGGAAGAGCCGGCAACAACACCCCGATGAAATCAAACTCAGCCCCGAACAAATACAACTTGGCAATATCCGGGTAGACACCATCCGCTCCACCAGCATGGGAAATGAAACCTTATTGACCGGCACAGTCAATTTTGACCAATCGGCCCTGAATGCCGTAAGCACCCGGATCAGCGGCAGGATTGAAAAATTATACTACAAAAATATCGGCGACCCCATTTTCAAAGGAGCCCGGCTATATGACCTGTACAGCGAAGCGCTGAATAATGCCCAACAAGAATACCTCTTAATTTTACAAAAGCAAAAGGCCTTGGGAAATTCCATCGTCAACTACAATGACCTGGCCCAAAGCGCCCAAAGCAAATTATTGCTTTGGGGTATGTCGGCATTACAACTCACAGAACTGGCCAGGGCCGGTAAAGCCGCCACCACCACCGCATTTTATAGCACGGCCGGAGGAACCATTACCGAACTCGGCGTAAAAGAGGGGGATTATGTAGCAGAAGGAGGAACTATTATAAAAATGGCCAACCTTTCTAAAGTCTGGGCGGAAGCCCAGGTATACACCTCCCAACGATCCGCGTTCAATCCTTCCAGCACCGTGAGCATCCAATTCCCCGATCTGCCCGGAAAAACCCTTCAGGGCAAAATAACATTTGTCAACCCCGAGGTCAACCCCGACAACCGGATCAACCTGATCCGTGTAGTGGTCCCCAATAAGGACAACCTGCTCAGACCAGGCATGCCCGCTTATGTTACCGTCAAAGACCCCCGACGCAAAATAGTATCCCTTCCTTCCGATGCCGTACTCAGAAATGGTAAAATGTCCGCTATTTGGGTAGAGACGGCACAGAATACCTTTAAAAGCCGGATGGTAGAAACCGGCCAGGAAGGAGACGGCTTCATCGAAATCAAGTCAGGCCTGCAACCGGGTGATGCCGTCGTCACCAGCGGGGCCTACCTGCTGCAAAGCGAATATATTTTCCGCAATGGCGACAATCCCATGGCAGGAATGGACATGAGCAAGATGAAAATGTAGTTGTAAAAATGGATCGACCGTATAGACTCAAATACCTGATAGACCTTATAGAATCAAATACCTGCCAGACTCAAATATCATTAAAATGAACAAGATGACACTCTACATAAAAAATATGGTTTGCAACCGCTGCATACTAGCCGTAAAGCAGGAGCTGGATAAAATAATCAATAAGCCCTTTTCCGTGTCCCTGGGAGAAGTAGTATTAGAGAACGCTTTATCAGAAAAGGAAGCCATGCAATTCCGTGAAAGCCTGAATGCGTTAGGCTTTGAATTACTGGACGATCAGAAACAAAAGCAAATCGAAAAAATAAAAAACCTGCTGGTTGTCAAAGTTCAAAAAGGTGAACTGGAAGAACATTTCAGCGTCAGTGAATACCTGGGCAGTTCCCTGGCCAAGGAATATTCCACCATCAGCCGGTTGTTTTCGGAAGTAGAAGGGATGACCGTCGAACAATATTTCATTATGCTTAAATTGGAGAAAGTAAAAGAGTGGCTGGCCTATGACGAGCTTACCCTCAGCGAGATCGCCTGGAAGCTAGGGTACAGCAGCACCGCTTATTTATCCGCCCAATTCAAAAAAATGACCGGCCTTACGCCCAGCCATTTCAAAAAGACGGGAAATGCCCACCGGAAAACGCTGGATTCCATATAATCCGGTCACCACACCCTCAAAACATAACATATTTACAAAATCCCGTAACGATCCCCCGTCACTTCTTCGGACCTTTATGAACTAATAAAGGTTACTATGAATATCAAAGACGCCGTCACCACCATCATAAAACAATTTCCGGTTACAGGGATGAGTTGCGCCTCCTGTGCAGTCAGCGTAGAAAATGTTCTGTCCGCCCAACGGGGCATCCTGCATGCCCATGTCAGTTATGCCAATAATAGCGCCCAGGTAGAATATGCGCCTTCTATCACCAGCCCCGATCAAATGAAAGCAATCGTACAGGCAGCGGGTTACGATATGGTGATAGAAGATACCGAAGAAGCCAAAGAAGAACTAGAGAAGGCAAAAAAAAGGCATTTCACCCAACTGCGCCGCAGAACGATAGGAGCGATCTCCCTTTCCATTCCGCTTGTCCTCATCGGTATGTTCTTTATGGAGTTTCCCTATGCCAATTACATCATGTGGATCCTCGCCACCCCTATTGTTGCGTGGTTGGGGAGGCAGTTCTTTATCAATGCCTATAACCAGGCCAAACATCGTTCCGCCAATATGGACACCCTGGTGGCCCTGAGCACAGGGATTGCCTATCTGTTTAGCGTATTTAATACCTTATTCCCCTCCTTTTGGGATAGCCGCGGTCTAACACCCCATGTCTATTTTGAAGCCTCCGGCGTAGTGATCGCCTTCATTCTCCTGGGAAAAATGCTGGAAGAAAGAGCCAAGGCCGGCACCACCTCCGCCATCAAAAAACTGATGGGATTACAACCCAGGACGGTAAGCGTGGTCCGGCAGGATGGATCTACCCTCGACACGCCCATCACCCAGGTGCAAAAAGGAAATGTTATTTTAGTCAGGCCCGGAGAGCGGATCCCCATGGATGGGCTGGTAACCCAAGGGAACAGTTATGTAGATGAGAGTATGATCAGCGGAGAGCCCGTCGCTGTAGCAAAAACGACCGGAGATACCGTATTTGCCGGCACCATCAACCAGAAAGGCAGCTTCCGGTTCAAAGCGGATAAGGTGGGCGGAGATACTTTACTGGCTCAAATCATCCGGAGGGTGCAAGAGGCCCAGGGAAGCAAAGCACCCGTTCAAAAATTGGTAGACAAAATTGCCGGCATTTTTGTTCCGGTAGTTATCGGTCTGGCCATAGTATCCTTTTTTGCCTGGTGGGGATTGGGCGGAACCAATGGCATCCCCCACGGACTGCTGGCCATGGTCAACGTTTTGGTGATCGCCTGCCCCTGTGCTTTGGGACTCGCCACCCCCACCGCCATCATGGTAGGGGTAGGAAAAGGGGCGGAAAACGGGATCTTAATAAAAGATGCGGAAAGCCTGGAAAGAGCCCATCAAATAAATGCCATCATCCTGGATAAAACGGGGACCCTCACCGAAGGCAAACCCGTTGTAACGGAACTGCACTGGTTTGAAGCGCAGACGGAAGAAAATATCCAACTTCTATTGGCTTTGGAACAGGCCTCGGAACATCCCCTGGCTGAGGCAGTCGTCGCCTATTTACCAAAAGATGCCCCGGCATTAACCCTGGATCATATCCAAGCAGTGACCGGACGCGGCATCACCGGTCAATTTCACGGTGAAACCTATTTGGCAGGCAACCTGTCTTTGCTGAAAGAATATCATATTCCCCTCACTCCGTCCATACTGGAATGGGCGGAGGAAAAAAAGACAAAAGCCGAAACAGTCGTCTTCTTTGCCGGTACAAACAACATATTGGCAGGCATCGTGATGGCCGATATCATAAAGCCGTCTTCCAAAACGGCCATACGCGATCTTCAGGGCATCGGTATCGACGTATACCTGCTAACCGGCGATAATCCCCNNACAGTGGCTGCCGAGGCCGGCATCAACCAGTTCCACGCAGAAATGCTGCCTGCAGACAAAGCCACCTTCGTGCGGCAGTTACAACAAACGGGAAAAGTAGTTGCCATGGCAGGGGACGGCATCAATGACAGCCTTGCCTTAGCGCAGGCAGACGTCAGTATCGCCATGGGAAAAGGAACTGACATTGCCATGGATGTAGCCAAAATGACCCTGATCTCCTCCGACCTGTCTAAAATAGCCCCGGCTATCCGCCTGTCAAAGAAGACCGTAACAACTATCCGGCAAAATCTTTTCTGGGCCTTTATTTATAATGTAATCGGGATACC
>PLXD01000642.1 GCA_003151295.1 Chitinophagaceae bacterium
CATCAGCAGCGGGAAATTCCAGGGGATAATCTGCCCAACTACCCCGATAGGCTCATGCAGGTTAATGCTTACAGTCGTCTCATCATGTTCACTGATCGTCCCTTCTTCGCTACGAATGACACCGGCAAAATAACGGAAATGATCCACGACCAGGGGAAGATCTGCAGCCCGGGTCTCGCGGATGGCTTTGCCATTGTCGATGGTTTCCACGACAGCCAGGTATTCAAGGTTGTCTTCCACGACCTGGGCGATCTTTAACAGCAGGTTGCTTCGATAACTCGCCGCCGATTTGCTCCAGGAAACGAAGGCTTTATGCGCTGCCTCTATGGCTTTCTGAATGTCCCTGGCATTGCCGCGGGCCGCTTTGGTAAATACTTTACCGTCGATGGGAGAGATATTGTCGAAATATTCTCCGCTATCGGGGGCTACCCATTCTCCGCCGATATAATGATCGTATTTTGATTTGAATTTCGGGCGTGCCGCCAACTTTGACTTTGGGGCAGCGACTGTTGCTGTACTCATATTGCAAGCATTTTAAATGGTAAATAAATAAAACAGTAAAGAATGAAATGGCGATAATAAAAATGATAAAATAGAAAGGACGAATAATATCCGGCCTGAACTACAAGACTAAATTCCGTTATAATAAAACCAAACCGGGGCATTTTCGTACCTGTTTATAGCACAATCGTACCTTAACAACCGGACCCCTCGGGAATTGCAGAATTTAAATTAACTTGAAGAGGATTAAAATCGCTTGCCGTGCCGGTTAAAAATTATTTACAAAAAATAGATTGCTGTCACCCGGATCATCTTCAGACCCTGGTAGAGAATCGGCGTATTTTCAATCTGAATCATTGCGAGTTGAACGTCTTTGAAACGAATCAGCAAGCTTATGCCGTACCCTTGCAGTTCGGCGATTTTGTCATCACCAGCATGGTGAGGGGCAAGAAAGTAATGCACCTTCCGAATCAACCCGCATTCGATTACCTGCCTGGAGAATCCGTAATCGTTCCGGCCAATGAGCGGATGGTCATAGATTTTCCCGAAGCGCAAATAGAAAATCCGACGCAATGTATCGCATTGGCTATCGATGCGAAGTATATCCATGACACGCTCCATTATCTGAATAACTATTATAACCATGATCCCGATCGAGCGGAACCAGATTGGAAGTTGCAATTCAACCAATATCATTTCAATAACGAAACGGAAGTGACCGACCTGATTAATAAGCTGATCCGCATCTGCAGCAGCCAGGACCGGGGAAAAAATATCTATGCGGACCTGGGTATAAAGGAATTGCTCATTAGGATCCTGCAAAGCCAGAAACTGCAACAGGTGATCAGTAAGAGCGACGGGAATGGCAATCTGAGGCGGGAATATTTTGTCCTAAACTATATACAGCAGCATTTGACCGAAAAAATTCCGGTCAGTACGCTTGGCAGGAAAGTCTATCTCAGCCGGAACCTGTTCTTTCATTGGTTCAAGGAGCAGTTCGGCCTCACTCCCCTTGAGTATATCAATCGCGAACGGNNGCGTAATAACATCACTTCTACAAGCCTCCAATGCGGGTTCAGCGATGTGAATTATTTTGTAAGGATCTTCCGGAAAATGGAGGGCATCACGCCCAAGACCTATCAATCCTCCCTGATGGGAAATTAAACGCTATTTACCATCTGTTGTATTTTTGGCAAGCCATTCCTGGTATTTACAATGTGTTTTCTTCACAGTGATCAAGGTTAACGTTTTTTTAATTTGTTAAAACAAGGTTAAATCAGTCGTATGATCCTAACCTGGTTTACCGGATCTGGCGCCCTTTACACCGAAAAGCGCTAAGCATGAATCCTTATGCCGGAAAACTATAGTTGTAAAACCTTACTTTTGATGCTCTATATGTAGTTGATACATAAAAATTAAATGTATATGAAAAAAGTAGTTTTGTCTTTGGTATTTTTTCTGGCTGCTATTATTGTTTTCGGGCAAAAAAGGATCACCTACGGTATAAATGTCGGATCCGGACTTTCATATTTGGTTGGAACGAATTCAGGACTAACCGCCAACACAGTACCCAAAGCCGCAATTACGGCAGGCGTTTCTGCCGATGTCAGGATTTGGAGATCCTGGTATTTTCAGGCCGAACTCAATTATCAGAATATAGGCGGGGGCAAAGAGGGTAACATCGTCGTACCCATACCCCTGGCAGGGTATAATAAATATATTTTTCAATATATGAGCATCCCAATGCTGATCAAATTCAAGGTTCCGCAAACGGGCCTGGGATTCTATGCAGGATTTCAATATGCATACTTGCTGAGTGGAAAAGTGAAGACGGGAGCTAATGGTAATACGCTTCCTANNTCCGGCGTAGGGGGGGTGGAGTATTTTTGGCATCTTAAAAAAGGCACTCAAATTGGAGTTTCCGGTCGGTACCAGTGGAGCTTACCTACCATAGATCAGGATGGAAATGCCGCGACGACTTTAAAAAACAAAGTGTATTTGCTTACGCTGGGGTATAAGTTTTAGATTCAACATTTATTTTTGCTGTGCTTTGTCGTAGTTAAGCATCCATCTTATGCCGGGATTGTCTGCAGGGTGAGCTCTCCGCCCAGGGATACTACTTGGCGTCCATGCTGGCAGTGGGCTGGGCTATTCACTCTACCCGACATGCGGTTCGATATACGTTGCAAAGTGTTGAGTGGGAAGGAGAAAAATCATAAAACACCGTTGATTGGTAAGGATTAAAACGGAGTTAAATAAAACCTTTATTCATTTAAAGAGGCATTTTAACAAAATCCTTAACATCGGTATATGTAGATTTGTATCTGAATATAAGCGGATACTTAATCCTCAAAAATTTAAAGAGCACAGCATAAATTTATTTTTTTAATTTTCTCATAAGC
>PLXD01000271.1 GCA_003151295.1 Chitinophagaceae bacterium
CTGCCATAAACCTGAGGCTCCCGAATATCAGGGCTTTGAAAATATCCGGCTCAGCAAGACGACCGGGCAGCAGACCCTGGTTTCTGCCGACCTGAAATTTTATAACCCGAATCATTTCAACCTGGAACTGAAAAAGGCCGAAGTGGATATTTTCCTGAATGATAAGCCGGCAGGACGTTCCAGCATTGATTCTACGATTTACATCCCCCAAACGGATACTTTTTCAATACCCGTGACGCTTCAGATAGACCTGCAAAGCATTTTCAGTAATGCTTTACAAATCCTGCTCGATAGAGAAGTGAAAATAAGAATGGATGGCAAGGCCTGGCTAAAAAGAAGCGGCATTCCTTTCACCGTGCCCTTTCATTACGAGGGCAAGCAACCGCTGGATTCTTTTATTCAATAGAAATTCTTAATCTATTTCACGAGTACCCACCGGTTAAGGATATTATACGGCGCCTCCAGTACAATCTTATAAAAGGCGGAAGGGTAGGAACCGATACCGAAAATGGCCGATTGCTGGGAAACCGGAACTTCGGCCAACAGCTTATAGCTGTCCTTTTCGTTATTTTTATAATTATTGGTCGTGGATAGCCATATTTTCATCCGGCCATCCTTGTTCATCGACTTCCAGTGAATATCGAGCTTGCTATCGGACAGTCGAATGACCGGGTCTGCGATGGATACTTTTCCTATCAGCGGAATACCGTCCAACTCCATTAAGTTGTCTCTGGGAATGGCGATATTCATGTAACGGGCGATCGTTGGCATAATGTCGACAATTGCCGGCTGGAAGCTCTTAAAGTAATTGTTCAATTCTTTTGCATTTGTCACGATCCAGGTCGTCCTTTCCCGGTTGCTCTGGCCTCCGTGACTCTTTCCCGTCACCGAATCCCTGCCATGGTCGGTGGTGATAATGAGTAGCCAGTCTTCCGGATAATGCGCCTGCCGGTATTGGATCTCGTTCCAGATCTTGCCGACCTGCTGATCCATATAGCCGATGGCCTCGTTCATCTGCGGGCCGTCCCCATAACGATGGCCCATATCGTCCGTGTATTCCAGGTAGAGCCATGTGAGGTCCGGAGCTGAATCTCTTATGCATCGTGCTGCCAGTTCTGTAACCTTTTCATCGATCTTATGTGTATACTGGCTTTGGGTGTCATGCGGATAGTTGACCGTATCCAGCTCAAACCCGTCGGCATGATAATTCACCGCGAAGTTGCCGGTCTGGAGCAGGGAATCACCCACCAGTTTGGTACGGTTATCACGCCAGGTGGAAAAGATCGCTGTTTTTTTATCGGGGTTATTCTGCTTGAGCAGGCGGAAAATGGTGGGGTAATTATAGTTGGGATCTTTGATATCGTTCCCCCAGACATTATGCTTATTGACCCAGACGCCGGTCAAAAGGCTGTTATAACCCACTGCAGAGATCGTCGGTGTCTGCGAATAACCGTCTTTTTCACCCCCCACATAGGCCCTTTTATAGTCCCCGATCCTGGCAATCTCATTGATAACGGGAGGCTTGACTTTTTCGAGGATATCGGCCGGGATGCCGTCGGCGACAATGAAGATGACTTTTTTCTTTTTCGGCTGAGCCTCGACAGATAAACAAATCAGCAGAAGGAAGGTAGGAAATAATGTCTTAAGCATTTTATGACAAGTGTTAGAAAATATAAAAAATATGTAGTAATATCGCGTAAATTAATTATAAACCTTTCCATTTAACTGTTATGAATAAATTACTGAACCTTATTCCTCTCGCCGGATTGTCGGCACTTCTATTCTTTTGCCAAACAAATACCTCTTCCTGCACGAAGGACAAGACGATCACCGATACAGTGACAAAGATAATAAACGATACGACGATAGTAACGGATACGATTCCCGGCGTCAACCTGAAAAATGGCTNNGTCCTTTTAACGGGAACGCCGGCGATTCCAGTGGTAATAACAATATGAGCACAGTATTTGGCACCTTACAATATTCTACGGATGTGAATAACCAGGCTGCTTCTGCCGCATTGTTTGATGGTACGTCTAACTACATCGTAATAAATGACAATGGAAGTTTATCTCCCGCATCTATTACGATCAGTCTTCAATTTTATGCAAATAGTTCGGCTCTGCAGGAAATGATTGGAAAATTTAATATTTCTTCAAACGCCTTGAGCCCGGTCTGGTCGGTAGCAGCTTTCGGTGGAGCGAACATAAGTATGGATGCCATTGAATTTGTTGCTTTAGGGCCATCGGCGCCTTGTGGTAGTACGGATCCGATAACGCCGGGTGAACTTGTGAATACGGGAGGGCCTATCAATACGAATCAATGGTATCAACTGGTATGTACGTTCGATCAGGGAGTTGAAAAGATTTATCTGAATGGCGTGCTGAAAGGCGCCGAGACGTTTAGCTATCAGACTTTGAAGCAATGTACCGACGCTCAATTGGTCATTGGGTGCTGGTATGGGGAAGGGTATCATTTCAGTGGCAAAATGGATGAGCTTCGAATATACAACCGTGCTCTTAATGACAGGGAAATACAGACACTGGCAAAAGGTTTCTAATAAGATTGGCTTATTAAGGCGTCTGTCATACCTTTGCCGCGGTTATGAAATATTCCAGCGAAATCAATAAACGCAGAACCTTTGCGATCATATCACATCCTGATGCCGGTAAGANNCAAAATAAAAAAGCATGCCACCAGCGATTTTATGGAGATAGAAAGGCAGCGCGGTATCTCTGTTGCTACGTCGGTAATGAGCTTTCAATACAAGGATATCCTGGTAAACCTGCTCGATACACCCGGTCACAAGGACTTTGCGGAAGATACCTATCGGACCTTAACAGCGGTGGACAGCGTCATCCTGGTAATAGACAGCGTGAACGGGGTGGAAGCCCAGACCCGCAGGCTGATGGAAGTTTGCCGTATGCGGAATACGCCCGTGATCGTGTTCATCAATA
>PLXD01000226.1 GCA_003151295.1 Chitinophagaceae bacterium
AACCAGTTCGGAAAAGCCCATGGATTGGAAATACATTATAGCGGTCTTCCCCTGATCCGCACCATTATGGCCATCAAGATCTCCAGGGAAATGAGCTGGTTCCTGCTGGCATCCATCATCCTGTCCGCAGTCATCCTACTGGTGTTCTTCCGGAGCGTCAGTACTATGCTGCTGTCCCTGGGCGTCGTGATCATCGGCGTGCTATTCAGTCTTGGCACCATGCATCTGTTCGGCTACAAGATCACCCTGCTGAATGCCCTCACTCCTCCGCTAATGGTCGTGATCGGCATTCCTAACTGCGTTTATTTCCTCAATAAATACCATACCGCCTTCCTTCATACAAAGAATAAAAGAGAGGCCCTGCTGCAGATGATCAGTAAGATGGGTATCGTGACCCTATTCTGCAATATCAGTGCAGCGATCGGGTTTGGCGTATTCGCCCTGACAAGGAGCGCTATCCTGAATGAATTCGGAGTGATCGCCGGCATCAATATCATGATGCTGTTTTTCATTTCCTTTATTCTCATTCCTACTGTGCTCAGTTACCTTCCTTCTCCCAAACCAAAACATACATTTTACCTGGACAACAGGTGGCTGCTGGCTATTTTAAGACGGCTGGAGATATGGACGCTTAATCACCAGCGCCCGGTCTATGTGACCACCCTCATTGTTTTGGTTTTATCCGTGGCCGGTATTCTTCGCCTCCGCTCAGAAGGTTTTATCGTGGATGATCTTCCGAAAAAAGATCCGATCTATACCGATATGAAGTTCTTTGAAAAACACTTCAAAGGAGTGATGCCACTGGAGATCATCGTGGATACCCGGAGAAAGAACGGGCTGCGGGTCAATACGCTGCAAACTTTTGCAAAGATCGATTCCTTGTCCGATTATATAGCTTCCCATCCGGAAATGGCAAGACACTTATCAATAGTAGAAGGAGTGAAGTTTTTGCGCCAGGCTTATTACGACGGGGATAGTGCGAATTACAGTTTACCTAATTCATTCGATGCTGTCTTCCTCGTTCCCTACCTGACCACGAAGGCAGGTAAAGCGGATACACGCAACCGGAAAAGCACCCTGGGAGACCTGGGCGACATGGTGAATAGTTTCGTCGACACAAACCATCAGCAGACCCGGATCAGCGTTAACATGGCGGATGTGGGAAGCCGGCGCTTGCCCGAGCTTTTACAAAACGTTGAGAAAAGAGCCAATGCATTATTTGATTCGTCGAAGTATACCCTTCAATTCACCTGCAGCAGCGTGACCTTCCTGGAGGGAAGCAGATTCATCATCCAGGGCCTTAAATCCAGTATAGTCTGGGCATTCGTGCTGATCGCCGCTTGCATGCTATACCTGTTCAGGTCCCTGCGCATCCTGGTCTGCTCGCTGATACCAAATATCATTCCCCTGGTCATTACGGCAGGGGTCATGGGCTGGACGGGCGTGCGGCTAAAGCCTTCCACGGTCATTGTCTTCAGTATTGCCCTGGGCATCGCCATTGACATCACTATTCGCTTCCTCGTGAATTATAAGCAGGAACTGGGAAAGGATGGCAGGAGCCCACAACAGACCGTCATAGATACCATTTATAAAACGGGCATCAGTATCATCTATACGTCGCTGGTATTGATCGCAGGATTCGTCATCTTCTGCTTTAGCACCTTCGGGGGCATCCAGGCATTGGGCTGGCTGACCTCTCTTACCCTGGTGGTCGCCACCCTGACAAACCTGATCTTTTTACCGGTCCTGCTGATAAGCCTGAACAAAAAAAAGGAATAACGGAAAAAGGAATAAACTACCGGCCCGAAAGATCAGATAGGATCCACCAACCCGCTCTTAATTGCATACATTGCCAACCCTATCCGGGTCCTCACACCCAATTTTTCGAATAGAGTATCCCGATAGGCATCGATGGTACGGTGACTGACGAACATTTTGACGGCGATATCCTTATAGGTGAACTCCGTGCAGCAAAGCTGGAGAAATTCTTTCTCCTTATCGGTCACACGCATCGCTACCGCCTCGCTTCCTGCGTCCTTGTGCAATCCGCTGATGATCTTGCCGGAAATGAATTCGGAGAGGTAGAAGTCCTTTTTCAACACAGAATCGAGTGCCAGCCTTAATTCTTCCGGATCGACACTCTTAAGGATATATCCTTTGGCGCCAAGGCGCAGCATTTTAATGATTGTACCTTCGTCACTGTACATGGATAGAGCCAGCACCTTGATCTGGGGGTGATTTTTATGCAGCCAGCGGACCGATTCATACCCATCCATATCCGGCATATTCACGTCCAGCAAAATGATATCCGGTATGATTTGCTGTTCGATCCTGAGCTTTATCTCCTTGCCATTATCACCTTCGAAAAGGATGGAATAATTTTCGAAGGAGGTAATCAGCTTTGCCAGTGCATTGCGGAGCAGGACATGATCGTCAATGATTGCAACCTGTGTCTTCTTTTTGCCTGATATCATAACTTATTTATAAAATTTCCGGTTCTACCGGTAATTCGACAGTGACCGTGGTTCCTTTGCCCTCGTCGCTTCCGATGGTGATCGTCGCACCGATCAGCCGGGCCCTGTTCATCATGCTC
>PLXD01000129.1 GCA_003151295.1 Chitinophagaceae bacterium
GCGCGAACATTGCGCCAAAGATGCTTACGACCAGGTCAAAACTATGATCATTCAGTTCATGCAAATCAGTTGCATCACCTTCTCTGAACGTACAATTGGTAAGTCCTTCCGTCTTTGCCCGCATCTTACCCGCCTCTACGAGATTGCCGGCTATATCAACTCCCAGGACGTCAGCTCCAAGTTTGGCTTCCGGAATGGCCGTGTTGCCATCACCGCAACCGAGATCGAGCACCTTAAGGCCCCTAGTGATGCCCAGTTGGGCCACAAGCGCGGAACCACTTTCGCGCATACTTTCGGCAATTCTTGTAAAGTCGCCTTTTTCCCATAATGCTTTGTTTGGGTTCATACTGATTTATTTTTAATGATTTCAGTGACCTTCCGGCCACTGCGCACAATTATTTCCACAATCTCTTCGATATCCTTTTCAGATGTTCTGAAATTGACGATACAGGCGCGTAAGCAATATTTATCGCCAATAACGGCATTCGACAAAAACCCCTCCCCGTTATGCTGCAGGTCATTTAATAAAAGTTCGTTTAGTTTGTTCAGATCACCTTCGGGATACCCTGACGGACAGTACCTTAAGGTAGTAATACTTAAATTTTGGGTGACCGCCTGTAATTCCGCATGCTGCGAAGCCAGTTGAAAGTCTCATTTGCTGTTTTACCATATTCAGGAAGTGAATCAAGACCAATAATACCTGAAAGTTGTACCGAAGACACGTTTGTAGTAACCGGCTTCCTGCGGATATTATCTATAAAGTCAGCGATTTGGTCAATGAGCTGGTAGCCGGCTTGTTTGAATTCGGAACCTTGCACTTCGACGGGCGCATTTCTTTTCTGGAGCATATTGCAGTTCTTGAATATTCTTACAATAATAGCCATTGCCGGCCACCAGCTNNATGACTTAGAGGTTCAATTATGTGACTTAAAAGCTCAGGGGCGGAATTTGGAAAAATTTCATAAATTTAGATGCCATGGTAAATTTCTTTGAACGCGTATTACAGCATCCTCAATACTACCGGCAGTTCAATTGCGGCAAATCACTAATCACCGCCTTCAATTGCCCGATGGAAGCCCGTCTGATGAAAACGCGTTTTGCGGACTTATGGACGCATTACAATTACCTGTTTTATGTCATTGACGGCCAGAAGATCTGGCATACGGCAAAAGGTTCTTACAATATTCAAAAAGATAGCTGTGTATTTGTAAGAAAAGGAGGGTTCATTTTGGAACAATTGATGGATACCGGGTTTTGTGTGATGTTGTTTTTTATCCCCGATGATTTTATATGCGACACCTTGCATACAAGGTCAAAACCTTTAGTAAAATATAACCATGATTTCGAACCTGTAATGCTGCTGGAATCAAGTGAAACCTTGAAGGGTTTCTTTCTTTCGATGTCCTCCTATTTTGCAGAAGCACAGGATCCTGACCCTTCGCTGCTTGAGCTCAAATTCAAAGAGCTTGTGCTGAACATCGCGGACAATGCCGTCAATAAAGACTTGTTGTCTTATTTCTGCTCTTTATTACACGAACCGCAGACTATATTACTGAAGCGGGTAATGGAGGATAATTATTGCTATAACCTGAAACTTGAAGTGTATGCTGAATTAAGTAACCGGAGCCTGTCGGCTTTTAAAAGGGATTTTGAAAAGCTTTTCCACAGCACTCCCGGCAGGTGGTTACTTGAAAAAAGATTGCATTACGCGCTGAACTTGATGAGTAATCGGAATAAAACGGTCAGTGAAGCAGCATTTGAAAGCGGCTTTGAAAATCCTTCTCATTTCAGCCGTGCCTTTAAAATAAGATTTGGCAAGGGACCAACCGCAATGANNGAAACGTCAGTGAGGTATTCAAAATGAGCCCATGCCGGTGACTGAACTGGCGTGCTCTTCCCGAACCTCAAATTAGACGGCGACTTCGAACTGGAAGAAAGAGGCATTTGAGGGGGAGGAGCCAAAAAGGAAAGTGAACCACAATGAAAAGTATTTTTCCGGGGAAATATTTAGTCCAAAATGCAACAGATTTGTTCAACATGAATCCGGTGTGGAACATGAATTCATCAAAAAGTTAGAAGCAAACCCTTCTGTCCTGTATTATCTTGATCAACCCGCTATCATTCAATACACGCGAAATGATATAGATTACCAGTATACACCTGATTTCGCAGTGCTATTGGAAGACTATCGCTGCTTTATAACGAAAGTTAAATTCAGTTACGCGGAGATGTTGGATGCAAGGGTTCATCGTAGAATGGAAGCACTGATCGAATTCTGTGAAAAAAATGGAATGGGTCTCTTACTCACCAATGGCAGATATTCTTTGAATTACCTGGGAAATTATCCCTGCACTCCTGGCCTTGAAAAAGCTTTTCAGGAAAAATTGAACGAAAGGGGCGGCAGGACCATATTCTTTAAGGAATATAAAGAACTTCTTTCAAGCTATCATGCAAAAAAATTGAATTCCTCTCGCTTGTATTGAAAAACAACTGGGGCTATTATCCATTTCCTTTCAGACTTAATCCAAAAAGTAGCTACCCGGTATTTAGAGAAAAAATCATAAATAGATTACTAGAGTGAGTATGAGAGGCTCGACCGAGGCTTGTAGTCCAAGAGCTAAATCCGAAAAACATCCTTGCAAATCGAATATTTTGTATTATTATTGCAAGGATGATAATACGCCAGGCCCAGTCAGAAATCACTCGTTTGCTGGAAGAATTTCCAGCGGTCGGGGTACTTGGTCCCCGCCAGGTCGGGAAAACGACCCTGGCCGAAGAAATTGCCGCTTCCATCAACCCTGAGCCGATCTACCTTGACCTGGAAAGGCCCTCCGAAGCGGCAAGACTTGCTGAACCGGAAGAATATTTTGAGTTGCATAAGGGAAAGCTTATCATTCTGGATGAGATCCAGCGCGTTCCTGAATTGTTTCAAATCTTGCGAGGCGTTATTGATCGCCGCCGCCGGGAAGGACATAGGACCGGCCAGTTTCTTATTTTAGGATCGGCCTCCCTTGACCTTCTCAAACAATCATCGGAATCGTTAGCCGGGCGCATTGCTTACAAAGAACTATCCGGCTTTACAGTCGCTGAAATCGAGAATAAGGCGTCAAAGGATTTTGACCGCTTGTGGCTAAGAGGAGGATTCCCGGACAGTTATCTGGCAAAGAATGACGAGGCCAGTCTCAGATGGCGACTGAACTTTATCAGTACATATATGGAACGGGACGTTCCTCAATTGGGTCCCCGGATACCAGCCGTTACCTTACGCCTGCTTTGGACGATGTTAGCCCACAGCCAGGGAGGGCAGCTAAATATTGCACAGTTGGGGAATAACCTGGATGTTGCCGCCCCCACTGCCAAACGATATGTCGAACTGCTCGAAGATCTACTGCTGATCCGTACACTTCGTCCCTGGGTCGGAAATGTCGGTAAACGGCTTGTCAAAGCGCCCAAAGTTTATATTCGTGATAGCGGGCTAACACATGCTTTGCTAAATTTAACAACACTTGATGATGTGTTAGGCCATCCTGTTGTTGGAGCAAGTTGGGAAGGATTTGTTGTTGAAAATCTCTTATCCTGCTTACCCGTCGGGGTTACACCGTGGTTTTACCGAACCTCAGCCGGAGCGGAAATTGATTTGGTGATCGAGAAAAATAGCAAAGAAAGATATGCCATCGAAATAAAGCGCTCGCAAGCGCCATCCGTTTCGAAAGGGTTTTATCTGGGATGCGAAGATATTAAAGCCACGAAGCGGTTTGTTGTTTATCCTGGCAAGGAACACTTTCCGGTAACAAAAGAGATCACGGCTATACCGGTACTGGATATGATGAACGAGTTAAGGGATGGGAAATAGCATTATTTTTGACGATCACTTCGAACACCCAAAAGATGCGATGTGGCACACGGATTTAACTGACTGGTCACATTGCCGTTTTTTATGATTGTAAGCCCTTCAATTTGAACCTATTTATATATAGCAAAATTTCAACAAATTTCACCAGGTGTTCGAACCAGTTCCCCGACACGGTATGAATGTAAAGTAAGAGCTTCGAACCATAATTCGAGGCTCTTTTTGTTGCTATAAATCAAATGATTGAATGTCGAGACTGAAGACGATTGGGTATATAATGAAAAACAATCGCCTATTCGGCGAGGTGAAAGTTCTCCTTAAAACATTTATTTTCAAATAATTACGCACATCTATCAAGGTTCGATTCTCCTACGGGTAGTGTAGGAGACCTTGAACCCTCCTATACAAAAACGCACCTTTAATATTAGGCTTATTTTTTTGCAGACTTACGTAGAGGCATACTCTCACTGCTTGTAATGTCGCTATCAGACGATTTAATACAATCCCGATCGCCTTCCTCATACCTTTTTACGACCGTTTGAACAATTAGAGAAGCCACTAGCCTCAGAAAAGCACTCTTGCAGGCGCTCATAACCGAAAGCGAAACAAACGCCATCTGGACCCTGCAAGCCGGGATCTTCCCCGAAAATACCGCCAGCCTCCAGCTCCATCAAAAATGTGGTTTTCGTCCCGTCGGCATCCGCGAAAAGATCGGCCAGATGAACGGCATTTAGCGCGACACCGTCCTCGTCGAAAGAAGGAGCAAAACGGTCGCGTTATAAATGGCTATCTTTGCACCATGAAACGGCTGTTACTCCTTTTCCCCCTATACATCCTGTTCCTGTCTGGCGTGCCCTGTGGCCCGGACGACGGTTGCTGCCAGGAGGAAATAAACGCCACAGCCTCCGCACGACAAGCCTCCAGCGACCACGACAAGACCCAAGACCACAAAACCGACCTTCCCTGCTCTCCCTTCTTTCCTTGCGGAGCATGTCACGGAGTAGTCATACCCGACCATACCGTCCAGGTCATTCAGCCACTCCAGCCCACCGTCATACAGTCCTTCATTTATACCGAAAAGCCTCTCCTGGCCTTCACTCCCGCTATCTGGCAACCTCCCAAGTCCTGCTAACATTCCTTTGAAATTACTTACCGCTATGACCAAAGGTCCATAGCCCACATCTATTATTCATACATCCTTCCATACGATGAAAAAAGCATTAGGCTTTATACTATTGCTATGCGCCGGCATTCCCGGCATAGCCCAACATACCCTTACCGCCCATATCAAAGACGCCTCCACCAAAGAACCTCTGGCCGGCGCCAGCGTACTATTAAGCGGCAGCACAAAAGGCGCCAAAGCCGATACTGACGGCCTCGTGACCCTCTTTAACATTCCCGACGGCCCGCAGACCCTGTCCTTCCATTTCGTCGGCTATACAGACCAGGAAGTAGCCCTCACCTTCCCCAAGGCCAATGACACCCTGACCATCCTCCTCGAACACGCCGGCGAAGAGATGGACCAGGTCCTCATTTCCTCCACCCGCAGCAACCGGACCTTTCAAAACCTACCCACCCGCGTCGAATTCATCAACGGCGAAGAACTCGAAGAAAAAGGCAACATGAAACCCGGCGATATTCGCATGATGCTGGCCGAAAGTACGGGCATACAAACCCAACAAACCTCGGCCACGAGTGGTAACTCCAATATCCGAATACAGGGGTTGGACGGCAAATACACGCAGATCATCCGCGATGGCTTTCCGCTCTATTCCGGTTTTTCGGGTGGCCTGGGTTTATTACAGATCGCGCCTTTAGACTTAAAACAAGTGGAAGTGATCAAAGGTTCATCCTCCACTTTATATGGCGGCGGCGCTATTGCCGGATTGGTTAACCTGGTTTCTAAAACACCAACCGAAGAACGTCACCTGGATCTTTTATTAGACGGTACATCCGCGTTGGGATTTGATGCCAGTGGTTTTTATTCGCAGAAGTTTAAAAAGATAGGTATTACNNCGAGATTTAACCGCTATACGCTAAACCCCAAACTGTTCTTTTACCTGAATGACCGAACAACCTTGATAGCGGGTATCAATTCAATGATAGAAAACCGAATAGGCGGCGATATGCAATACCTGAAAGGTAACGGTGATGCACAGCATTCCTATTTTGAACTGAATAAAACGGGCCGTTACAGTTCGCAAGTAGAACTCGATCACAAGCTAACCGACAAAGAAAAACTAACCTTAAAAAACAGTGTAAGCTACTTCGACCGGAGCATCAG
This sequence comes from Chitinophagaceae bacterium, assembly GCA_003151295.1. Lineage (GTDB taxonomy): Bacteria > Bacteroidota > Bacteroidia > Chitinophagales > Chitinophagaceae > Puia. The sequence goes on from PLXD01000129.1 coordinate 6,135, forward strand.
CCTGCCAGGCTATCGTTTTTCGGGTGTACAGGTTTCCAGTTATAGTGAAGCAAACTATTCCTACAATAATGAAAAAACGGATTGGGTGGCGGGTATCAATTACCTGACGGATAATTTTAACGAAGATCAGAACAGCAGTTTCCCCTTGCGCA
>PLXD01000609.1 GCA_003151295.1 Chitinophagaceae bacterium
GGCATCTCCTGCGATTGCCCGCGTTGAGCCGTATGCATGTACCCATAGGCGGCGGCGCACATAGTATCAACGCTGCCAAACAATTTCATGGCCCAAGTTGGCGAATGATTGTTCATCTCACCGATAAAACCGAGGCTTATGGGGTCTATCCGGGCGGCCAGAGCGGTAATCCGGGAAGTCCTTATTATGATGACTTCATAGATAATTGGGCGTCGGCGAAATATTATCCCTTGTGGCTCATGGATAGGGATGAAGCCAGGGATAAACGGGTCAAATGGAAAATAACGGCTAATAAATAAATATAATAATACCATGAAGTTCCTCGTATCTGTGTTGCTGACCGCGTTGCTTTGCTTCGTTTCGGGACTATACCTGCCCTGGTGGGGAATAGCGCTCGTCTCATTCGGGGTGAGCGCACTGATCCCGCAAAGACCATGGGGGTCTTTTTTATCGGGTTTTTTGGCCCTGTTCCTGCTATGGGGCCTGCTGGCCTGGGCAATCGACTCCCGGAATAACAGCATTTTGTCCCGAAAGATCGCCCTGATCATCCCGCTGCAAGGTTCCCCCATTTTATTGATATTGGTGACTGCCCTGGTGGGAGCCCTGGTGGGGGGGGTAGCTGCCCTTGCAGGAAGCTATATGATCAGCAAGCGCCAACCCGAAGCCCCGGAGCCTGCCGGATATAACTGACCGGATTGAGCCATATGACCGGATTGATTCATAGGATCGAATCGGTTTATAGGGTCGGATTGAGCCAAATGAGCGAATTGATTCAATTAATCGAACTTATTCCTTCTTAGAGTCGTTTTCGTTATTCAATCATTTTAATGAAGTGCGTTTCACTTTTATCCTTCCTGATCGTTTTTTCCTCCCTGTATGCGGATGCCACTAAAATAACCGGATCGGTGACGGATCGGACGGGTCGCCCGCTGCCCTATTCTTCTATTCTTATAAAAGGGACCACACACGGCGTAACCGCTAATAATGAAGGAAAATATTGGCTGGACCTGGATCCCGGCAGTTATACGATCATTTGCCAGTATGTGGGATATACCCGCCAGGAGAGGAAGATCACGGTGAAACCGGGACAGGAATTCCTTACCCTGGATTTTCAGCTTTCCCTGCAGGAGCTATCGATGGCGGAATTGGTGGTGAGGCCCGGTGGGGAAGACCCGGCTTATGAGATTATCCGGCATGCCATCAAAAAGAGAAAGGATTATGAGAATCCCCTGGATTCCTTTACCTGTGAGGCATATATTAAAACTTTAGTCAAGACCCGCAGGCTCCCCGGCAAAATACTGGGAAAGAAATTAGCCGACAATGACAGAAAGGAAATGGGGGTCGACTCGGCAGGGAAAGGCATCATCTTCCTATCGGAATCGATGACCAATATCGCTTTTAAAAAACCCAATAAGGTCAAGCTGGAAGTGATTTCCGGCCGGCAGAGCGGTTCCAACGGCTACGGCTTCAGCCTGCCCACCTTTATCAATTTCTATAACAATAACGTCACCGTATTCGCCGAACGGTTGAACCCCCGTGGTTATATCTCGCCCATCGCGGAATCCGCCCTGAATTATTATCACTACAAATACCTGGGCTCTTTTTTCGAAGACGGAAAAGAGATCAATAAGATACAGGTCATCCCCCGCAGGAAATACGAGCCTCTTTTCTCCGGCACCATAAATATCGTGGACGGGGAATGGCGTATCCATAGTCTGGATTTGCAATTGGTGAAGACATCGCTGTTGGAGGTCCTGGATACGCTCCAGATCCGGCAAATACACGTGCCCGTGAGCCCGGGCATCTGGCTGGTCAAGGACCAGGTGGTTTATTTTTCTTTCAATCTTTTCGGCATCGACGCCGCGGGAAATTTCCTGAATGTNNAAAAAGTACTTCAACAACGTGTTGATGAAATTCGATGCAGCTGCCAATAAAAAGACGAAGGCTTACTGGGATTCCGTGCGCCCCGTGCAGCTGGCGCCGGAAGAGTTGAAAGATTATAGGGTCAAAGACAGCATCTACGAGTATAATCGCGACTCCATGGGGACCAAAAAGAATCGGGATTCCCTGCTTAAGCAACAGGGACCGGTAACAGTGGGACAAGTGTTATGGAATGGGTTTTCCAGGTCCAATTTCCGCCCGGCCAATCCCATCCGGTATTCCCTTGAAGCCCTGTTGCCCAACATAGACTATAACACGGTGGAAGGACTGAATGTCAATATCGTCGGGTCGCTGATCAAGTCCTTTAAAAAAGGGGGAGGGGAACTCGTTTTCTCACCCCATATCCGCTACGGATTCCATAATACCCACTTGAATGCATGGGGCACCCTCTCGCTGAATAAAAATTCTACCGCGGATGAGTTAGGCGAAAGAAGAGGCGGGCCTCCGGGAAAAGACCGGCGGAAAGCCAGGGAGACGTCGGATGACGAAGGACCCATCAGGATCAATTCCACCAGTCAGACCTGGTCCTTATCCGGTGGTAAAAGGATCAGCCAGTTCAACCCTGACAACCCGATCTCCGCCTATCTCAATGACTTTTATACTCTCTTCCTGCGCAGGAATTATATGAAGATCTACGAGAATTATTTTGCGGAAATAAAGACCGACCGCCGTTACGACAATGGACTGCATTTTATCGCCAATGCGTTATACGAAGATCGGATCCCCCTGGACAATACCACCGGTTATTCCATCATTAACATAAAGAATAGGGACTTCACGCCTAACTATCCTTTTGAACAGCTGAGCTCGCAATTCACCCGGCACCAGGCCTTCCTCACCGGGTTCAACCTGCAATTTCAGCCCGGACAGCGTTACATCGAATTTCCTGACCGCAGGCTCTCCCTCGGCTCTAAATTCCCCACCTTCGCCCTTGCCTATCAGAAAGGCTGGGAGGGGATCCTGGGCAGCGACGTCAATTTTGACAAATGGCAGTTTTCCGTATGGGACGATGCCAATTTTAAACTGAGGGGATTGCTCCGCTACCGCTTCAGCGTCGGCGGGTTCTTAAATACTAATTCCGTCTATATCCAGGACTATCAGCATTTCAACGGCAACCAGACCTTCTGGGCCAGTGAATACCTCAACAGTTTCCAGCTGGCGCCTTACTATGCCAACAGTACGACGGCGAATTTCTATGCCACCGGTCATATCGAACATCATTTCAACGGGTTCCTCACGAATAAGATCCCTCTGCTCCAGCGCCTGAACTGGCACCTGGTAGGCGGCTCCAA
>PLXD01000198.1 GCA_003151295.1 Chitinophagaceae bacterium
ATCGGTACATTAAAGAAAGAGACGGCTGCAATCTTCCGCGGCAAGCGGGGCAAGATCGAAGGAATGTTGCCCGTGCAGGAAGAGGAACCGGATGGCGAGGTGCTGAAAAAATATGTGGCGATCCATTTCCCGCATAAGATATCGAAAGTCATTTATGATTTCCTGTTTCATCCGAAGCTGGTGGGTATCCTTACACAAGTGGTCAGCCCGAACCTGAAATGCATGCAATCCATGCTATTTGTCAAGGCGCCGGGTAAGGCGGGGCAGTCCTGGCACCAGGATGAATATTATATCCCGACGAGGGATCAGTCGCTGGTCGGCGCCTGGATAGCGATCGATGACGCGACCATAGAGAATGGCTGCTTATGGATCATCCCCGGAAGGCCAGGCTATATCATGCAACGGGTGCCGAATGGAAGTGATGAATATGCGGATGTCGATACGATCGATGTATCGGGCGTCAGGCAGGACAATATCCTTCCAGTGGAAGTGAAAAGCGGCTCCGTGGTCTTTTTCAATGGCTATACACTGCATAGTTCACGCAGGAATAAGACGACGGATTGTTTCCGCACCGCCCTGGTCAATCATTATATGAGTGCCGAGTCCATGCTGCCATGGGACCAGGATGGAAAGCTGGATCCCACCGAAGACCTCCGGGATATCGTGCTCATTGCGGGTAAGGACCCTTATGACTGGAAAGATACCGTTGATCTGAACAAGCCCTATCTTCGCCCCGAAGTGTTGAAGATTAAAGTTAGCCAACCATGAATACGCAATTTTTTTGCCCCCGCTGGGGTAGTGAAGATATCGGCTGGGTGGATTTCTGTCAAAAAGTAAAAGAGGCCGGGTATGACGGTATCGAATATGGCATTGCCAGGAATACAACCGATTGGGAGTTGGATCATGCCTGGAACACCGCCGCGCAGCAGGGTTTGTTGATGGTGTCCCAGCACTATGATACGGTAACGGCTGATTTTTCCCGCCACCTGGAGACTTATCATGCCTGGCTGGAAAGGATCAAGCCATACCCTGTCTTGAAGATTAATTCACAAACAGGGAAGGATTTTTTCTCTTTCGGTCAGAACTGTCAATTGATACAATTGGGGAATGAGTATGGCGTACTCCATGAGACGCATCGGGGAAAATTCTCTTTCGCGGCGCATATCACGAAGACCTACCTGGAAGAAATTCCGGAGCTGAGGCTGACCCTGGATGTGTCACACTGGTTCTGTGTCGCCGAATCTTTATTGGATGACCAGGCCGAAGTGTTACAGCTGGCCACTGAAAGGACGGATCATATACATGCCCGGCTGGGTTACCCGGAAGGCCCGCAGGTGAGCGATCCCCGGTCTCCGGAACGGCTGGAAGTATTTGATAGACACCTGGTCCTGTGGGATCGGGTAGCGGAACGTAAGAAGGCCGAACAAGAAATGTTGACCATCACTCCTGAGTTCGGCCCCTATCCCTATATGGTCCGGCTCCCTGTCAGGGGAGAGCCTATTTCCAACCAGTGGGAAATCAACCGGTATATGATGAGTATCCTTAGAGAAAGATACGAATAGTATTATTTCTTCTTGCCCACCGCGACCACCGAGAGACCGAACTGGTGACAGGCCAGGGTATCCATGACCCGGAACATCGGCACCAGCTTGTTATAAAGATTCAATTGCCCGGAAGGCAGCGTCTGTCTCTTCATAATATTTCCGGACAGCCACCATCCGAAGATTCCCGCCATGTTGAAATACCAACTCTTTATGATCTCAAAGTCCTTGGACAAGAGTGTTTGGATCGATTGCCTCGTATACCTGCGGAAATGTTCCAGCTCCTTGTCCAGCACATTGTATAAAGCAGGGTTGGCGGGCACGAGGAGGATTACATGGCCGCCAGGCGCCAGCAATTTCTTGCAGTTTTCCAGGGCGAGCCGGTCGTCCGCAATATGTTCGATTACATTGAGGGCAAATACCGTATCGAAGGCCCCCAGGACCTGCGGATAGTTCTTTTCGAAATACCCATCTTCCAGGTCGATGGGGAGAACACCGTCCAGGCAGGGCTCCCCGGCAAATCTCTTTTTGAGCATCTCGCAATAATCGAGACTTAGATCGCTTAAGAAGATCGGGAGATGATTCTTAATAAACAACGCCGAGATATTACCAATGCCGCTGCCGATTTCCAGGGTCCTGCCTTTCGTATAGGGAAGGATCGATTCAAACATCCACTCGTTCAGTCTGTCTGCTATACTCAGGTTTTGTAAAGTGGTTAGCCCCACTTGTGCCGGCGTAAGTGTTTGAGTTGTACTCATTTTTCGAAAATTTGTATTTGAAGATGCAATAGATGGCGCGGAAGGCGTCTTTCAGGGATATTTTCTTCCCTTCTTCGAAGGTGCGGCCATAGTAGGAGATGCCTACTTCATAGATCCGGATCTTCGGGATACGGGCGATCTTAGCAGTGACTTCCGGTTCGAAGCCGAAGCGCTTCTCTTTCAGGGGCACCCGTTTGATGATGTCCGAACGGAAGAGTTTATAGCAGGTCTCCATATCGGTCAGGTTCAGATTGCAAAACAGGTTGGAGATAAAAGTCAGTAAGCGGTTACCGATCGAATGCCAGAAGAAAAGGATACGGTGCGGGTTCCCGCCCATGAAACGGGAACCATACACGATATCGGCAAAGCCGTTGACCACCGGCTTCAGCAGGCTATTGTATTCGAGCGGATCGTATTCAAGGTCGGCATCCTGTACCAGGAGGTATTCGCCGGTGGCTTTGGCGATGCCTGTATGAATGGCGGCGCCTTTTCCCTGGTTGGTATCGTGCTCGTAGTAATGAATGTTCAATGTCGGATTGTACAGGATATACTCCTTGATCGACGCATCTGTGGCGTCTTTGGAACAG
>PLXD01000018.1 GCA_003151295.1 Chitinophagaceae bacterium
AACATCCTGCAGGTAACCGCCGCCGCCATTCGGGTTGATATTGGGAGAAGGTTTCGTGCTCTGGGAGAAACCTTCCGCCTCGGCCTCCTGGACATCCAACGTAGCCCCCGTTCCCCTAGAATCGGCATTGTTGGAGGTCGGAAGATAATAACTGGGAGAAGCGCAGGTGATGATACTGTCCTTGGTCCGCAGCGTAGCCGAGAATAAAGGTTGTTGATTGGAATTATGGGCGCCGTTCTCCAATACCACGGCATAGGCATAGGTCATGGTATAAGGCTGGCCCTCCAGTCCGTTCGGCACATTGATCACGTAGCTAAGCCCCCGTGTATATCCACCCTGGTTCCCCCCGCCGGTGCCATGGGAAATAGAGGTCGAACCCAATAGGATTGCGTAATTATACGCATATCCATTAAGGGTAGGTATGGTGGCGAATCCCCCGAAAGGATCGATACCTGGTGCTTGAATCACATGAATCCCGGCAACGCTTCCCAACTGGTATTCACTGATGGCCGTGGCCCCTATCGTTCCCTGTGGCGCAGCTATCGTGGAATCATAGTTCTCCTTGATAGAAATCGGGCCATTCCCATTCTTGTTATTACCCGTATAGGCCCACCAGTGAGTCAGCGTTCCCAATGAAAAATTACTATTGACCGGGCAGGTCTGCGATTGCGCAAATCCACCGGAAAAAAGGAATTGACAGAACCCGAACAAGAAGCATTTCAGCAGATGACCCGCCATGATGAAAAATTTATCGCTGTTTTTTTACTTCTATTTTACCTGTATTTCAACTTCTACCTATCTCTGCTTCTATCTCCTATCTTTCTTCTATCTCTACCTCTTCTAACTCTCTTCTATCTCTCTTCCAACTCTCTTCCAACTCTCTTCCAACTCTACCTCTTCTATTTCTTCTATCTCTCTTCTATTTTCAACTCCTACAGATGTAATATTTTTATAATATATTTATATTCATTTCCCCTGCAGCATCGGCTCTTTATCGCCGATGTTAATAATACGTTGGAATACTGGTTCAGGTTTGCTTGCACTCCCTGGTTATTTAATTATATTTATATAGTTCCTTTCAACGCCAAAACCCGTTCATCTTAATTCCAAAAAATGGAAAAACATCAGTCCCAATCGCAACGCATTTTCGAGGCCATTGGTGCTATACTCGGATGGCTGGCTGTAGTNNCTCAACAGGACCGCCTCGGTAGGCGAAACGATCATCCGGTTTTTCAGCTATTTTACGATCCTCACAAATATACTGGTTGCGTTGTGTTTTACAGCCTGTTGGCTGAATAAAGCTTCCGGCTCCCTCAGTTTCTTCACCAGGGCATCCACCCTCGCGGCTACCACCGTATATATCGCCGTAGTAGGAGGAGTATATAATATAGTACTAAGATTCTTATGGCAACCCACAGGATGGCAATGGGTTATTGACGAACTGCTCCATTCCTTCATGCCCATTGTGTTTATCCTGTTCTGGCTCCTGTACACGCCAAAACAAGGATTGACATGGAAAAATGTCCTGCCCTGGCTCATCTATCCTTTTCTCTACATATTGTATATTGCCATCCGGGGCGCCTTATCCGGATTCTACCACTATCCGTTTGTCGATGTCAATTTACTCGGCTATCCCCGAACCTTATTAAATGCCGCCGGGCTGATCCTTGTCTTCCTGCTGCTTTCGCTGATAGTGGTCGCCTTCGGGAAGCAAATGAGTAAAAGAATATAACGTCCATATCTATAAGGGTGCCTATATGGATATGGATAAAAACTGTATATTTAAGCCCAACGATATCATAAGCCCCCTACCATGGGATAGGGAATAAAAGAGAAAAGCGATTATTCGGTGAAATGGGTCAGCTATCGTTACAACGAGCTCGAAGACGGTACAATTGCGCTGACAGGCTATCCGGTAAATATCAGCGAGTATTCCGGGTTGGGACCCCAGGGAAATGTTACGATGACGAAAAGGTCCGGAGGACCCATTATTAATATCTTTATAAAGTCTCAGAATTGCAATTTTGGAGTTTTATACAGGGATGCGGTAAGCTCTGATGAAGCGGGCAATTGCGGCACCATCTTAAGTACCCCAGCAGCAGCAGCCGGGGCCGCATTCAATCCCCCAGGGCCCTGACCCTGCAGAATCTGGTATGCCTGCCTTCTCAATCTCCGCAGACATCGCTCTCCCTGTCCATAATTCCCGGCCCGTAGCCGGCCGTATTTGCAGGACATGAGCCCGTACATGCAAGGTTTTTCCGGCCCAGGGATTATTGCCATCCAGGCCGATATAATCATCCCCGATCTCTGTTATCATCCATTCGATGCATTCCCGTTCATCGGGCAATCCTTCCTTCTCATCCAGCAACACCGTCTCCCCGATCCATAACGGAATCCCCGAATCTCCAAAGAGGGCCGGAGAAACCCTCTTTTTAAGGCGCTCATTTCTGTATCCAAAAGCCTTATCCGGAGGCAAACGGACCTCGATCTCTTCCCCTTCTTCCCTTCCTTCCAGCGCCTCTTCCACCGACTGTAAAAGAAAACCCGCTCCATGGACGTAGTCCAACGGCCCCTTGTCCTCCGCTTCTCCTGACTCAAGCACCCGTCCCTCCTCATCCCTGATCAGCAGACTAACCCTTACAACCGTATTCTTAGCTATTTTCATCGATCGATTTTTATGAAAACAGACCCCCGAAAATCAGATTGTGCATAATCTGATTTTCCATCCCCTTTCAAAACACCTACCCATCCCCACGCTCCCGCGCTTCAGGAGGCAAAGCTGATCTCCAGCGACTGTCCTTCTTCTATCCGAATCCCCTCATCCGATACCCCATCCAGGCGAAACAAGAGCGTTCCCAACGCCGGTTCACCATCCACCTGAGCCACCACCTCATGAGAACTCTTTACGGGTTTTCCATTCAGTATAACGACTGCCGTCCCCGGCTTGCCCTTCTCCGGAGCAGGCAGGGAAACG
>PLXD01000029.1 GCA_003151295.1 Chitinophagaceae bacterium
TAACCGCCACCAACATAATATTCATTAGCCCTACCGCCGCGCCCATCAGGGTGATCACGCCGATGACGATTGCACTGATAGTAATAAAGCCGAGGTTCCTCAGTAACATCTCCACGAAGGTATCGCTCTTGTCGATGACGAAATTATTGTCTTCCGAGAGCGCCAGCCGCCTGACAGGACGAAAGATCCCCTCGGCCTGGTCGATAGCGCCCTCGATCATCTTCACGTCCTGGACTTTTACCTGGATGGTAAAGGAAGCATTGCTGTTGGAGTTGAAGAAACGCCGCACATTATTATACGAGGTCACGATCATATTATCGAAGCTCATGCCCAGGGCAGACCCCTTGGATTCCAGGGTGCCGACGACCCGGTAAGGCATATTATTGATCTTCAGGATTCTCTCCAGGGCTCTCTCCGGGCTGGAACCGAAGAATTTCTTTGCGATATCGCTCCCTATGATACAAACATTACGACCCGTCTGCACATCCAGGCTGCTCAGATCCCTGCCTGCTGCCAGGGAATACCCGTTCAGCTCCACGAAATTCTCATCCCCTCCGTATACCCGCACGGTAGGATTGGTCTTTTTATCTGCCAGGGAGACGATCGCATCGTTCGTCCCGAATAAATTCAGGCAAATTTTCGCGGGGAATTGAAAACGGCTCTTGAAGGCCTCTGCCTGTTCCCGGGTGATCGTCTTCCCCGTATTCGAAGACTTCGCCTTCCGCCCCTTTTTGGCTTTCTGCACGTCGGAACGATCGCCGAAATGAATCTGGTACTCTCTATAATGTATGGTAAAACCGTTGGCCCCCATCGCAGAGAAGCTCTCCGTGAATTTTTGTTTCATGGCGTCGATGGCCGTGTTGATCCCCACCAGGGCCATGATCCCGAAGGCAATGATCGCAACCGTGATGCCGGTGCGCAATTTATTGCTCCTGACCGTCCGAAAGGCTAATGCCAGTGTGTCGCGGATCTTCATGAGGAGGTTTAAATGAGTTCCCCTAAGATAGCTATAAATAAATGATATTGCTCAACTGGTCGAGCAACCATTGGGGGAAGATGCCCAGCAAGACGATGATCACCGCGAGCAAAACGAGCATCCCTTTGAAGCCGGCGGGCAGATCGAGTGTTTGCGCTTTGCCTTCCTTGAAATACATCGCCTGGATGACCCGGAAATAATAGTATACACTGATGACGGCACAGATGACCCCAAAAATGACCAGCCAGAGGAATTTGCCCGTTTGGACGACGGCCGCGAGCATATAATATTTCGCAAAGAATCCCCCGGTCAGCGGGATGCCTGCGAGGGATAAGAGGAATATCGTGCAGGTCAGGGCCAGCACAGGCTGATGCTTAGCCAGGCCGTTAAAGCCCTCTAAGCTATGATCCTTCATCTTGATCAGGACGGCAAAAACACCAATGGTAGCCACGCTGTAAGCGGCGGCATATAAGAGGATGCCTTGACTGGCCATGTCGCCCAGGGACAACAGGGAGAAAAGCATGAATCCGGCCTGGGCGATGCTCGAATAGGCCAGCATCCTTTTGACACTCTGCTGGAAAACGGCGGTCAGGTTGCCAATGAACAGGGTGCTCGCCGTGATGATGGCCACGAATATTTGCCATTGGACCTTTGTGGCCCCGAAGGCCTCTCCGAACAGGCGGATGAACCCGATGAACATAGCGGCCTTTACGATCGTCGCCATGAAGGAAGTGAATACGGCNNCAGAAATGAAAGGGAGCGGCGGAGACCTTGAAAGACATGGAAATCAGCAGCAGCAACAAGCCTACAATGAACAAGGGCGAAATCGGCGCCCGGCCTGCAGCCACCTCATCGATAAAAAAACTACCCTCTGAGCTTGCGCCATACAAAAAGGCAATCCCCAGCAGCATCAGGCCCGTGGAGAAAGCCCCCATCAGGAAATATTTCAGGGAAGCTTCATTGCTTTTCAGGTTGCGTTTGTCGCTGCCGGTCAATATATACAAGGGGATGGAGATGATCTCGATGCCCAGGAACAACATCAGCAGGGTATTGAACGTGGTGACCAGGCTCACCCCGCAAAGCACGAAGAAAATCAACGCGAAGTATTCGGCCACATTCACACCCCCTTTGCCCGCATCGCCGGTTTCTCCCGCCTTGACGCCGACCCTTTCGATATCCCGTGCCGATAATAAGAAGTACAGGAGGGTGGCGGCGAAAAGAATAGAATTCGCCAATAAGCCGAAGGTGCCGAAATAAAGCATGTTAGCGGTATGTACCGGGAAAAAATGATGGCCCTGCAAATCCAGAATATTTGCCGTGAGCAGCAGGACAAGTCCTGCAATGGCCAGGGTTCGTATAGCCTTTTTATCCCTGGCGAAAATACCACTGAACATCATGACGATTCCCCAGACGGCCGATATAATAATTGCGTTCATATCTTCTTTTGAGCTTACTCTTTACTTTATATAAAGCTTTTGTATCTTAATTAATTGCTACTTAGTGCTCATCCTGGTCAGCAGGATATCCACCGTTTCCTTTGTCAGGTCCAGTACCGGCTTCGGATACACGCCGACTAGCACGATCAGGATCACGATCACGATCAATACGAACTTCTCGTTCGAATAGATATCCTTAGCCCTTTCCGTAAGCGCATTGGTGTTCCCGAAGAACACTTTCTGGATCATATTCAGGGTATAGATCGCCGACAGGATGATGCTGATCCCCGCCGTTACGGTGAATACGACATTATACCGGGTGACGGCGGATGCATATACGCCGCTGAACATCAGGAATTCCCCGATGAACGCATTGGTCAGCGGAAGTGCCACGTTTGCCAGGGCCACGACCACCAGCAGGATGGCCAGGACCGGCGCCTTCTGCGCGAGGCCGCCGAGTTCGGACATCTTACGGGTATGAAACTGTCTTTCGATCAGGTCCACCACGATCCACAACCCGAGGATATTGATCCCGTGATTGAACATCTGTATCATGACACCCTGTATGCCAAGCTGGGTGGTAGCAAAAACAGCGAGGCACATCAGGCCCATATGCGCGATAGAGGAATAGGCGACCAGTCTTTTAAGGTCATCCTGTTGCATAGCGACCAGGGAGGCATAGATCATCCCGATGATACAGAACATGGAGACCGTATCCCCCCAGGCCCAGGTACCGAGCGGCAATATGGGCGCAAGCCAGCGCAGCAGCCCCAGCAGGCCCATCTTCACCATAATCCCGCTGAGCACCATCGTCGTTGCGGCAGGGGACTGCTCATAGGCATCCGGTTGCCAGGTATGCAGGGGAAAAATGGGCATTTTTATAGCAAAAGCGATGAAGAACAGCCAGAACAACCACAATTGGTCATGCCCGGGGATCTTGTTCCGCAAAAGATAAAAGGACTGCAGCGAGAAAGAATGATCCGGCGTATGGGAATACAGGTAGATGATCCCGACCAGCATCACGATGGAACCCAGGAAAGTATATACAAAGAATTTAAAACTGGCGGCCATCCTCTTCTCTCCGCCCCAGATCGAAGAGAGGAAATAGACCGGTATCAGGGCCAGTTCCCAGAAAAAATAAAACAACAAGGCATCCATGGCCAAAAAGACCCCCATTAAACCGGCCTGCGACAAGAGCATCAGGGCGTAAAAATTCCTGGCATTTTTATACCGGGTTCGCCAGGTCGCAATGAAAATGACAGGAAAGCTGATGGCGGTAAGCAGGCACAATACCTGGCCCATCCCGTCGAGCCCTACGGAAAAGCGGCTGCCCAGCGAAGGCAACCAGGGAATATCGGCCTGCAGGAAAGNNCAGCCCTGATAAGGATATGAATAAAGTAACGACAGCAGCAAACAGGGACCAGCTCCGGGCGCTGTTCTCATTCTTAACGAAGAAACCCGCCAGTCCGCACACCAAAGGAATTGCTATCAGTAAAACAGGGATCATGTTGGTTAATTAATGCAAGAAAAATTATTTCTTAATAAATAGCTGCACCAGGAACAGTACCACGATGCCGATCACCATGAGCAATACATACCCGCCGACCAGCCCGCTTTGCAACAACCGTATCTGCCGGCTGCCATATTGTACCAGTCTGCCCACCCCATTCACGATCCCGTCGATGACCGACTTCTCCACAAAATTATTGAAGAACCGTCCTAGGGCGTTTATCGGCCTGACTATGATCGCATCGTATAGTTCATCTACATACCATTTATTAGCGAGCACCTTCCCGAATCCCTGCGCTTCTTCAAGATCGGGCTTCCTGCTGAAACGGCTCCAGGCATAGATCATACCGACAGCCGCTACGCCGACGGAAATGGCCATCAGCCCCAGCTCCTGCCCTTTATCAGCTTCGGGCGCGGGATGCAGCTTCGCAGATCCTTCAAAGACGGGCGCCAGGAAATGTCCCAGCCAATGCGAGTCCGGCGCGATTGCTGCCGGTATCCCCAGGAATCCTGCCAATGCCGAAAGGATGGCCAGGACGATCAGTGGAAGGACCATCGCAGAGGGGCTCTCATGCAGGTGATGCTCTTGTTCATGCGTGCCACGAAAAGCGCCGGAAAAAGTCGTCGCATAGAGACGGAACATATAAAAAGCCGTCAGCAAGGCGGTGAATACTCCCACGGAATAATAGACGGGGCTCTTCGCATAAGCAGCCGCCAGGATCTCGTCCTTGGAGAAGAAACCGGCGAAAGGCGGTATCCCCGCAATAGCCAGGCAGGCCACGAGAAAGGTCAGGTGCGTCCAGAACAGGTGTTTCTTCAACCCGCCCATCTTCCGGATATCCTGCTCCCCGCCCATGGCATGGATTACGGAGCCGGCGCCTAGGAATAATAATGCCTTGAAGAAAGCATGCGTCATTACATGGAATACCGCGCCCGTATAAGCGCCAACCCCCAGTCCGAGGAACATATAGCCTAGCTGGCTGATCGTAGAATAGGCCAGCACTTTTTTAATATCATTCTGTTTCAACGCGATCGTAGCCGCAAGGAGTGCCGTCACCAATCCGGTCACCGCCACCACCGTTTGGGTGGCTGGCGCCAGGCTGTACAAAATATTACTGCGGGCGATCATATAGATACCGGCTGTCACCATCGTAGCCGCATGGATCAGCGCCGATACCGGGGTGGGACCCGCCATGGCATCCGGTAACCAGGTGTAGAGCGGGATCTGGGCGGACTTGCCGGTAGCGCCGACGAAGAGCAGTAAGGTAATGCCCGTCAGTACCCCTACGGAAACGGCTCCCGGAGTACCCGCTTTGGAAAATATTTCGCCGAAGTCGACGGAGCCGAACTGGCTGACCATCCAGAAAATGGCGATCAGGAATCCCAGATCCCCGATGCGGTTCATGATGAAGGCCTTTCGGGCCGCTTTGCCGAAATCGATATTCTTGAACCAATAGCCGATCAGCAGGTAGGAACAGAGCCCTACGCCTTCCCAGCCGATGAACAGTATTACATAGTTGGCGCCCAGCACCAGCAGCAGCATGAAAAACACGAACAGGTTCAGGTAGGAGAAATACCGTGCATAATCGGATCCCGCTTCTTCGTGCATATAGGCTGTGGAATAGACATGGATCAGGAAGCCGACCCCTGTAATGATCAGCAGGAACAGGGACGAGAGTGGGTCTACCTGGAAGGCGAAGGCGATCGACAGCTTACCGACGCTGATAAAATCGAACAAGCTGACGATGACGGGATGAAACCCCTCCTGCCTGACCTGTCCGAAGATCAGCAGGCTCAGGATGAAAGAGACCCCGATAACCCCGCTGCCAATGATCCCCACCAGGGATTTGGATAAATGCCGCCTGAATAACCCATTGACAAGAAATCCGATCAGCGGCAGAACAGGGATCAACCAAACTAAACTAATAACATTATTCATATTCCAATTATGATTCTTCTAAGGTTCTCCTCAATTTTTCTCTTTGCAGGGTCTTCTTGATTTTCTCTTCGCAGGCCCTTGCCTAATTTTTCAACCGGTTCAGGAAATTCACATCGATCGAATGCGTATTCCGGTACATCATCACGATAATGGAAAGTCCCACACTTACTTCCGCCGCAGCCACCACCATAATGAAGAAAACGAATAACTGCCCGTCGATCCCCGCATTGGGATTGGTGAGGGCCATGTTATGATGATGCATTTTAGAAAATGCCACCAGCAGCAAGTTGACCGCATTCAGCATCAGCTCTATGCACATAAAAATGATGATCGCATT
>PLXD01000379.1 GCA_003151295.1 Chitinophagaceae bacterium
AAGGACTGGAAACCGGCGCGGACGACTACGTCACCAAGCCGATCAGCCCCAAGGTACTGCTAAGCCGGGTCAACGCTCTTTTCCGCCGGGCCAATAATAAGGAACCGGATGGTAAGGTGCTGAAAATAGAAAACCTCAGCATCGATCCCTCCAAGTTCGAGGTCCTGGTCGACGGGAAGGATGTAACCCTGGCCAAAAAAGAATTCGAATTGCTGTATCTGCTGGCCTCACGCCCGGGAAGGGTCTTTTTGCGCAACGAGATCCTGAACCAGGTATGGGGCAATGAGGTCATTGTTGGAGACCGGACCATCGATGTTCACATCCGCAAGATCCGACAGAAATTGGGATTGGATTGCATCACCACGGTAAAAGGGGTAGGGTATAAATTCAATTTATAATCCTTGTAACTTTGTAGCATATACCCTTATATCTTTCCCTGCATGGCTTCTACCAAGAACCTTTCTCCCAAACAGCTCTCTGCCTTTACGGCAGCCTTGCTGGCCACGCCCATCTCTCTCGGGATTTTTTTTCTGACCGGCAGCCTCCCGATAGGCGCCGGCTCCCTGGTCATTATCTTCTCGGGCAGTTACGGCCTGATCCTTTTCACCCTGGAAAAATTCATCTACCGGAAGATCAAACTGATATATAAGCTCATCCACCAGACAAAAGCAACTAAAAAAGAAGAGGTCTATTTTAAATATATCCTGCCGCAAAAAAGTATCGATGAGGTCCGGGAAGACGTGGAAAGGTGGGGTGAAAAAAGAAATGAGGAAATCGAGCTCCTGAAAAAGAATGAAGCCTACCGGAAGGAGTTCCTGCAGAACCTGGCCCATGAATTCAAGACGCCCATTTTCGCCATTCAGGGATATGTCGACACCTTGTTGAGAGGGGCGATGGAGGATGCAGGCATCCGGAAGAAATTCCTTGAAAATGCCGGTAAGAACGTGGACCGCCTGGTCAACCTGATGAATGACCTCGACGAGATCTCCAAGCTGGAGCGGGGAGAGCAGCTCTTATACAAACAGAATTTCATTATCCAGGACCTGGTCCGGGAGATATTCGAGTCCCTGTCCATTAAGATCCATAACAAGGGGATCCGGCCTTCGATCAAAAAAGGCTGCGAATCGCCCATAGCGGTTTTTGCAGACAAGGAAAAGATCCGCATGGTGCTGATCAACCTCGTAGAGAATGCCACCAAATACGGGAAGTCCGGCGGTATTCTTGTAGCCAGTATCTACCGGATCGATGAAGGAAATGTACTCATAGAGGTCAGCGATGACGGCATCGGGATCGAAGAAGAACATCTGCTGCGGATATTCGAGCGCTTTTACAGAACAGATGCAGCCCGCAGCCGTGACAAGGGCGGTACTGGGCTGGGCCTTGCCATCTGCAAACACATCATAGAAGCGCATGGCCAATCCATCCATGTCAGAAGCACCCCCGACGTAGGCACAACCATCGGTTTCACCCTGGAATCGCGCCGGGATTAAGCAAGTTTTCGTAGGCCCTGTCCGTTTGCTAACCGTATTTGCCCGGATTTCGGTAATTTTGCAGCCTAATAACATAATCAAAGTGTCAACTACCCCGACCACACAGATATTCGATCTCGCGAAATGGAATCGCCAATTGCCCGAATTAAGTAAAAAATACCAGGAAGCCAGCCCCTACCCGCATATAGTGCTGGAAAATTTCCTGGACCCTTCCGTATTGAATGATTGCATCAAAGAATTCAATCAATTGAATGCCACGGATGGATGGATCAACTACACGCATTACAACGAGAAGAAAAGAGGTCTGAACAAACTGGATCTCTTACCCGATACGATCAAGGCCGCTATCAAAGAATTGAATTCGCCGGAATTCCTCCAATGGCTCAGCGCCATCACCGGCATCAAGAATCTTCAAAAGGACGATGGTTTGGAAGGCGGCGGTATCCACCAATCCACCCGCGGAGGCTTTCTCAATATCCACGCCGATTTTACGGTCNNAGTGATTGGCAGGAACAATGGGGAGGCAAACTGGAACTCTGGGATAAAAAGATGAAAGCCTGTGAAGAGCAGGTCTTGCCGGTATTCGATCGTTGCGTCATTTTCAACACCGATGCCGATTCCTTCCATGGCCATCCCGAACCCATGACCTGTCCGGAAGGAGTATTCCGCCGCTCCATCGCCCTGTATTACTATACGGAAGAAAAGAACCCTTTACGCAGGGCGACTTATTACCAGGCGAGGCCAGGCGNNCTGGTGAAACTGGACAATGCCCTGGTCTCCCTCTATACCAATATCAAGGGGAAACTCGGCGCCAACGACAAGATCATCAGCAATATCCTGAAATTCTTTTCCGGAGGGAAGAAAAATGGATAAGCCGGACAGCCGGAACAACTATCAAAACCTTCATAAGCCCGCTCCAAACATTTAATAAGCCCGCTCCACATTATATTTGGAGCGGCTTTTTCTTTTAGAAATTGTTTGTATTCGAGACCGGCATATCTCAATATATATTTCGGAGACTTTTTTTCAGAAATATATTTCTGAAAACATGTAATAATAAGCAGCTNNAAGAACATGTAATAATAAGCAGCCTATTGGCCGTTATCACAGAATCAGTAATATATTTCTGAAAATTACTATTTTAAAAAAAACATTAACTTTGCAGAAATCAGTAATATATTTCTGATGGATAAAGCAATACTAGGGCATATTATTCAACAAAGGCGGGATGCGCTGGATTTAAAACAAGAGGATCTTGCTGAAATGACGGGGATCACTTCCAAAACCATCTACCTGATTGAGCGTGGCAAAGGCAACCCTTCGATTGAGACGCTTCGAAAACTATTCGAAGTGCTGGGTTTGGAGATATCCATTCACATCAAAAGAGTAAATGAATGAAAGGAGCAGTTTATAATAATGGTGTATTGGCGGGACACATAGAAAAAGACAATATGGGAAAATATATTTTCACCTACGACGATCTATATCTCGCCGACAAAGAAAACCCGTCTGTTAGCCTGACACTACCCAGGACACAAAAAGAATATCGTTCCGATAAACTATTCTCCTTCTTCTTCGGACTTCTGTCGGAAGGGGTGAACAAGGATATCCAGTGCAGGTTATTAAAAATCGATGAAACAGATGATTTTACTCGTTTATTAAAAACTGCCGGAGAGGATACTATCGGGGCAATAACCGTAAAACAAGCCGAAGAATGATCTGCAACGGATGCTATAAGGAAGTAAAAGAAGGATATTGTTTATCCTGCCGGAAAAAATTGTTTGATAAAGTAAACGTTCCGTCCATACTTCTTTTCGATGCCCCCAAATCGAATAATCTGCAATTTTACCAGGAGCATTCCAAAAGATTATCGATTTCCGGGGTGCAGCTAAAATATTCGCTCCGCCTGGAAAACAACCGCCTCGAGCTATGCGAAAATAAAAGCCAATACATTTTAAAACCCGTTCCCCCATCAAAACAATTGGAAGAACTGAATGACGCCCCTGAAAATGAGCATCTCACTATGCAGATAGCAGAACAATTATTTGGCATTGAAACGGCTGCCAACGGATTAATCCATTTTAAAGATGGGTTTCCTGCTTATATCACCAGGCGTTTTGATGTACAGCCAGACGGTAGTAAATATATGCAGGAGGATTTTGCCCAGTTGACCAATAGGACCAAAGATACACACGACGAATCTTTCAAATATGATGGAAGCTATGAAGAGATAGGGCTGTTGATTAAAAGATTTGTAGCCGCGGCTGCACCGGCGTTGGAAAGATTTTTTAAACTGGTTGTTTTCAATTACATCGTTTCGAACGGTGATGCTCATTTAAAGAATTTTTCGCTTATGAGGATCGATACGGGGGAGTATAAACTTACACCGGCATACGATTTAATGAGTACGGTGATCCATACACCGCTGGAATCGGATACCGCCTTAGATCTTTATAAAGACGATGCTGATTCGGATTTTTATTCCACCTATGGCTATTACGGCCGGGAAAATTTTATGGAATTAGCCGGACGACTACGTATTGTCGAAAAGAGGGCTGCCAGGATCATTGACCAATTCCCCGCAAATCAAAAACAAATAGGGGCATTTGTGCATCGGTCATTTTTATCCGAAGAAGTAAAAGAGAAATATATTAGCAATATCTCAGATAAGATCAGTCGAATCCGGCAATAATCTGTAATAGACACTATTGAATCGGACATTACCGTACTTCCCTCTTCAGGAACACGAACCCGTTCTTGCGGTACAGCTCCTTAAGGCCAGGGTATTGTGATATATATTTGTCCACGCGGTCTACCTTACTCACAAAATAGACGGGTTTATCGATGGGACCTTGCAACAACCAATC
>PLXD01000365.1 GCA_003151295.1 Chitinophagaceae bacterium
GTATATCGCAACGCCGCTGGTCCTCAGCCCATCCGGCACACCGGTTTTATTGGCAGGGCGGTATGGGATGGTCTTGCGGAGGCGGCTTCCGATATACTACCGGTGTAAGACTTTGACAAGACAGCTCCGATAGTAGTAGCATACTGCATTACAATCCTTCGCTTTAATAATATCCTCCAATCGTAGAAACGTCTTGTACGCGTGTGGCTTAGCGGACACCTTCTTGGATTCAATAATATTTTTGCCTCCTTCTCGCGAAGGGATTTTAAAGACCCCATAAATTTTTTATATGATTTTGTAACTTTTGAACATAAATGATAATCCAACATATACAAACCTGCTAATTTTATCATTATGAAGGATCTGCTTTATTATTTGGTGTGGATTTCCCTTTTGGTCTGCCTGTTCCTGGCCTGGTATTTTTCGCACAAAGCCAGGCATGAAGAACGTAAAATGCTTATCGAGAAGGGATTGAATGCCGATGACTTTGTAAAGGAGGAAAAGGGATTCAAATTCCCCTGGCTTAAATTGGGGATGGTAATCGTCGGTTTGAGTGTGGGTATGGGGGTAATAGCCATCCTCGTGAACCTCGACTTAACCGGCAGATCAGACGCCATATTCCCGGCCATCCTGGGCATTTGTGGCGGCTCTTCGTTGGTTATTGCCCATTATATTGACAAACGCAGCAAACAACGATGAGACAATGGATGATGTTTATATCCGGAAAGTTTGCGGAGGAGATAAGGAAGCTTTCCGGTATTTCGTAACCAAGTATAAGGACATGGCCTTTTCGATTGCCGTGTCGGTCGTTAAAGATCAATTCATCGCCGAGGAAATTGTCCAGGACGCTTTTCTTAAAGCCTATAAAGGCCTGGGCTCTTTCCATAAAAAGTCCAGTTTCAGCACCTGGTTTTACAGGATAGTGATCAATGAGGCTTTCATGAAGCTGAAAAAATTGAAAAGGGAGATCGTCTCGTTTGGTGAAGAATCCAATGCCGATATCGAGGACGAAGGGGCTTATTCATCGATGAAGGAGGAGGAGCAAACTTATCTCATTAATAGGACGCTTGAAAGCCTTCCGCCGAAAGAAAGCCTGGCTTTGAGGCTGTTTTACCTGCAGGAGGAGAATATAAAGGAAGTCAGCGAGCTGACGGGATGGTCCGAATCGAATGTAAAAGTCATCCTGTTCAGGGCGCGTAAGCACATGTTTGAGGTGTTGCGTGAAATAATAAACGCCGAATTTTAATTCTTTGCTATGTTGAACGAGGAATCAGACGATAAGAGACTTTCAGAAATCATGAAGAAAAGCATGCTTCGGATGCCTTTTTCGGATTTTGAAGAAAAGGTCATGTTCGCGATAAATAAACAAGCCCGCTATAAACAAATTGTCCTTAAAGACACAAAGCTTTCCTGTTTCTTCTTTCTTCTAGGTACGGGATTCGGGGTGGGTGTTAACTATTATTTATCTCATGCCAATCAAAACCTGATGGGTCTTTCTTCGGCACAGATCCTTTTATTCTACCAGGTGAGCTTCGTATTATTTTTCCTTATGCAATTAGACAAAATTTTCAAACTCATTCATAATCTGAAAAGCTAATGCGCTTAACATCATTGTTACTCTTCCAGTTGCTAATCCTGGCGACAAGCCATGCTTTGGGCCAAACCGTAAGACTTACAGGCACTATCAAACCTTCTGACGGTGATTCCATCGAATTGAACATGCCGTTTGACGGGAATTACTGGAAAAAAAGCTCCCTATATATTCACCCCGACCCAAGTGGAAATTTCCATGCTTCGCTCTCATTCCATGCAGAGAAATTCATCCTGCTACTATATAAAGGGAAATCGCATTTACTATTGCTGAGACCCGGACGACACCTGCATATCTCCTTGGTGGCGGATGACAGCAGACAAATATTGCATTTTTCTGGAAACGCAAAAAAAGAGAATGAATGGATCCAGCGGCTAAACCTGGTGGAGCCCGGGCATCTTTCATTTATAAAAGAGATAAAAGAGAGGGGCTATGATTCTTATCTGAGATGGTCCCTTGATTCGGTGATTCGTATCAAATTGCCTGAGATCAGGCATAGTCTGGACAGTACGGAAAAATGCCTTCATGACGCCAAACTTGAGCCATCCTTAAAAAATGCCATCGCGTCGGAGCTAAAATTCTATTATGCTGCGGCGATTTCGCAATACCTGGGAAGCTGGCTTTATAATGGTCAGCATCCTGTTAATTATGAGGGTTTCCATTCCCGTTTTATCGATACGGTTTTATCTATCTTCGGTTTACCCACGAAAGAGGAACTGGATCTGGGCATAAATGCAAACAGTTACCTGGAAACTTATTTCAAGTTCAGGCTTCAGAAGGCTTTCTATCTATACCGGTCGGATCCTGATAAAGAACATGCAGATAAAGTCTTCCACGATATGACAGGCATGTCCCTCCATGTCCTGGAAAGCGAGCGTGATCATAATGAAAAATATATCTTTTCAACGCGTATGAACCTGATCCTGCCCCGGTATGCGCAGGAAAGGCATTTGGCCAACCTCTTAGTTGAATTTTGCATGTCGGATGAGTTAATGGAGGCNNTTCATAAAGGTCCACTGCCCGGAAAGCCCTTACCTTGGGACATGCGAAAAAACTTTCGCTCCACTGAGAACATTGAGGGAGCAATATGCCGACAACCTGGATATCAGGATCCGGCCGGATTATCAACGCATTCATTCGCTCCGGGATATCCTGGCTCCGTATAATGGGAAAGTCGTCTTTTTGGATGTCTGGGGCACTTGGTGCCCTCATTGCCTGGAAGACATGGCTTATGAGCCCGGCCTTAAAAACCGGTTAAAGGGTCAGGACATTGTTTATTTATACATAGCCGCTGAAGGGGATAGCAATGATGAAGGTTGGAGGGATTTTATCTTAATTAATGATATGACCGGCGAGCATATCCGGCAGACAATGGAGCAAATGGGCCCTTTATGGAACGAGCTTGGCATCAAGGATAGTGAAGAAGCCTATCCGCATTATTTCATTTTTGACAGGTCTGGAAGTATAGTCGATAGGAATGCGAAAAGACCGTCTGAGGCGGATGCTTTATANNAGGACCAGCGGCGTTGCACAATAGCTAACACGTGTGTGAAACTTAACAGTGTCTGCAATCGTATGAGTGTCTTATTTAAAAGATCAGATGCCCCCGGCTCTTGATCTTATCCTGCGCAAGAAGCGTCACCAACTGTACGCCGTTGATCGTTTTAACAGACTGCAAAAGGTCGGCGACCATACTCTCTTGCACTACATCACCCTTCAGCAACCATAAAAAATCGAGATGCCTGAATTCGGGAAGGAGGTATTCCCCATCGAACTGGTTGTTGTATAAATAATGCCGGAGCGAGCTATGGGCTTCAATATATTCGTAGACACTGAAGAAATATTTTCTTTGCTTTTTGGAGAGTTGTATTTCGATCTCGTTGTTGATCCGGAAATCCAAGCGCAGGCGATTGTTGAGCTGCCAGCAGAACTGGTAATCCTTGACGGGGGCTACGACGCCCAGCAGGTGGGTGCCTTCAAAAAAATCGTTTGCCAACTCGTCGATATCCAGTTTTAGTTTCATTTTTTGGTATTCAAAATTGCACGGCCGTTTCCGCAGTCTTTGAACCTCGCATATACTTAACTTTCGTCGTGTC
>PLXD01000211.1 GCA_003151295.1 Chitinophagaceae bacterium
GCTTGCTTTTCAATAGTTTTCCTTCTTCCGTCGGCTTCACCAGTTCTTCCAGGGAGGAGACATAGAGGTAATCGCATTGGTCGTAAGGTTGTATTTTATACTGGGGGAAATTGATCGGCAGGCTGATTCCGACCGGTTCGATCCCGAACAATACGAGGACGGTTGGCTGCAATTGGGATTTCAGGGTGGAGATCACCACCGCCGTGGAGGCATGGTTGACAAGGGCTACGTCCCCTATATTCATTTTGCAGGCTTCCAGCATTTTCGAGAGGAAGGCCAGCTGTTCGTCAGGCAGATAGGCTATCCCCGGCGATTCTACGACCAGGGTGATCTTTCTGCCGTTATTGCCCAGGAATTTGTAAGGGAAGGGGCTGGATTCTTTAGGCCGCGAGGGGCTGGTCGCGGGGGCTGCTTCCAGGGGGATAGCGGGGGTGAGGGTTGAGATGACTGTGACGGCGGCGGCTGTTTTCTTCGCCGGGGGAGTGAGCCCGGCCGGTAGGGGTTTCGGCTGCGATGGGGCATCGGATGCGAGCAAAGAATCCCTGTATAATTCCGCTATGATAAATTCAGGCAATTCGATTGTATTGAGACTCATTGAGATAGTGTTTAGTATAAGCTAACAATTGTTAGTTTTTTTTGCCGGCATGAAGAATGTTTGTTTCTTTGTGTCACAAAAATAATGTTTTATGATCGCCGCGTTGGATATAAAAGTTACAAAGACTTCAAAGAGCCCGATCAAAGAAATCGATTTTAATAATCTTCCTTTCGGCAAGTATTTTACAGACCATATGCTGGAAGTGGATTATGACAATGGGGAATGGAGTGTTGTGGAGATCAAGCCCTTTCAAAATCTGCAATTATCTCCCGCGCTGGCCGCGATCCATTACGGGCAGGCTATTTTTGAGGGTATTAAAGCCTATAACGACAGGGAAGGGAAGCCTTTTATTTTCCGTCCCATCGATAATTTCAGGAGGTTTAACCAGTCGGCCGAGCGTATGTGTATGCCGACCGTTCCGGAGGAGATCTTCATGGAGGGGATGCGCCGTCTGATAGAGTTGGATAAAAGCTGGATCCCTATGAAGGACGATTATTCGTTGTATATCAGACCCTTCATGTTCGCCACGGATGAAGTGATCGGGGTAAAGCCTTCGGATAAATATAAATGATTGATCCTGCTGAGCCCGACGGGGCCTTACTATTCCGCGCCGATGCGGATCTATGTCGAAGAGCATTATACCCGCGCTGCGCCCGGCGGGATCGGCTTCGCCAAGGCTGCCGGCAACTATGGGAGCAGCTTGCTGGCTACCGCCATTGCAAAGGATAAAGGCTATGACCAGGTGTTATGGACCGACGCGTTCGAACATAAATACGTGCAGGAGATCGGTACGATGAACGTATTTTTCATCATCGGGAACAAAGTCGTCACACCCGACCTGGAAGCCGGTACGATCCTGGAGGGGGTAACCCGTGACAGCGCTATTGAGACGCTGAAGGAGCTGGGGTACACTGTTGAGGAAAGGCCAATCAGCATCGACGAGATCATCAGCGCCCATAAGGCCGGGGAATTAAAAGAGGTCTTTGGGACGGGTACTGCCGCAACGGTGTCGATGATCCAGGAGCTTAGGTATAAGGATTATACCATGAAATTCGACGTCCATACCTGGCAGGCGGTTCCAGCCGTCAAAAAGATGCTGACCGACATCCGTGAGGGCCGGAAAGCGGATACCCGGGGCTGGATGTTTAAAGTTTAAAATAAGTTTTGTCTTTTTCAAGAGAAAACATACCTTTGCCGTCCGAAAATAAGAAAAATAAATTTAGGTCAGAATGCCTACTATACAACAATTAGTTAGAAAAGGAAGAGAGATAATTCGCGCAAAAAGCAAGTCCAGGGCTTTGGATGCTTGTCCGCAGCGTCGTGGCGTATGTACACGTGTGTACACTACGACTCCGAAGAAGCCAAACTCCGCTTTGCGCAAAGTCGCACGGGTTCGCATGACCAACGGTCGTGAAGCGACGTGTTATATTCCTGGCGTCGGCCACAACCTGCAGGAACACTCTGTTGTTCTGGTGCGGGGCGGCCGGGTGAAAGACTTGCCCGGGGTTCGTTATAAGGTCATTCGTGGTGCGCTCGATACTCAGGGCGTTGATAAACGTAAACAAGCGCGCTCCCGCTATGGCGCGAAACGTCCGAAGTAAGAGGATATATATAATGTCACGTCGTCACTCAGCTAAAAAACGCGAAATTCTACCGGATCCGAAGTTTAATAACCTCGTTCTCGCAAAGTTTATGAATGCCATCATGGAGTCGGGCAAGAAGTCCGTCGCCGAGAGAATCGTTTACGGCGCGCTGGAAATCGTCGCTTCCAAGACCAAGATGGACCCGATCGTGTTCTTCCAGGAATCGCTCGATAAGCTGAAGCCGGCTGTCGAAGTGAAGTCCCGCCGCGTTGGCGGTGCGACTTATCAGGTTCCTGTTGAGGTGCGTCCGGTACGTGGTCAGGCCGTTGCGATGCGCTGGCTGAAGGAAGCTGCCGAGAAGCGTTCCGAAAAGACAATGGAACAAAAGCTCGCCGGTGAACTGATGGACGCGCATAACGAGCGCGGTTCGGCGATCAAGAAACGCGAAGAAACACACAAAATGGC
>PLXD01000634.1 GCA_003151295.1 Chitinophagaceae bacterium
TTTGGGTCGATGTGGGCCCATAGGAAGAAAGTTGGCTTAGTACTGAGGAATGAATCCAAGTTACTGAGGATATCCTAGAAATTTGAAAAACTTATCTACATATAAATTTGATTATCAGAGCGGTCGGATATCCGGACACTCCATTGTGTAAAGTTCTCGGAGGTTGCAATGAACCACACAAGTCTGTACTTCTGTTTCGGGGTAGATAGTTTAAAACGAATTTAGTGGGTCACTATCAGCGTTTTTTCCACTAAGACAGCAATACATTTGCCGAAACCCCCAGTTCCCGGTGAAATAACCTTGCCATTTCAAATGTAAGCGGTTTCCTCTTATTCAGTACCGCCGAAACATAGCCTTTGGTCCCTACCTTTCCCACAAGATCTTTACTTTTTAGCCCCCGCTCCAGCATTTTCAATTTGATGGCCTCGATAGGGTCGGGGAGAGCCACCGGGTAGTGCTTGTCTTCATAATCCCTGATCAGCAGCAGGGCTACCTGTAAATCTTCTCCATCCGGGGAATTCGGCTTTACCTTTTTGTCGAACAGACTATCCACCCATTCCAGGTAGGCGGCATAGTCTTTTTTTGATTTGATCGGTTTCAGCTTCATCGTTTTTTCTTTTTAAATGTTACAGCAAGGACATCCGTTTGATCATATTCCGCATGGGTGCCAAACCATTTTATCTGGATAGCCTTGTAATCAAAGACCATCCTCACTACCAGACGGAACTTATTACCCATGATATTGAAAATTACCCGGTCATCGCCAACTAGGCTGGCATTTCCATAAACTTTTTTGAGTTCATTAAAATTTCTGAACTCCGATACCAATAACTCATAATACCATTCCTGCAGCGCAGTATTGGCTTCCGGATATTTTCGGCAATATTCCAGCAATGTTCTGCGGGCAATGATATTGAACACAGTGTAAAGATACAAAAAGTTTTCTAATGGTAAACTTTTTCGTTGCCCCTCGGATAACCTCAATCAGCATGGATATTATGCATGGGCAGATCATGCAATTATGTTTTCGATTGCCCAGGAATGTGCTTACTAAGCAATGCACATGGTGGTCACCTCACATAATAGGTCTTATGTATGAGGTGGGTCTCTAAGTAAAGAAAAGTTCCTGATAATAAGTAAATTTAATTGCCAAATTAACTCAACTTAAAATCAGGAACCATGTCTAAAGTTAAACAACCCAATTTTGAAGGGCAAACTATTTTTTGCGGCATTGATGTCCATAAAAAGACCTGGCGTATTAATGTTCGCAATGATGAATTTGAATTGGAAGATTACAGCCAGGATCCTCGTGAAGAACTGTTATTGAATCACTTACGAAAAAGATACCCTGGCGCAAGTTATCAGGTAGCTTATGAAGCTGGATTTTGTGGATTCAGTATACAGCGTTCCTTGAAAAAATCAGGCTTAAATTGCATCATAATAAATCCCTCGGATGTGCCATCGTCTGATAAGGATAAAAAGCGAAAAAGCGACAAGATTGATGCTCGTAAGATAAGCCGTGAGTTATCTAATGGAGCAATAGAAGGTATATACGTGCCGGCGGTAGAGATGGAACATGCCCGTACATTAGTACGGCAACGTGGGCGGTTGGTCCAGGATCAGACCAGATGTAAAAACAGGATATGGCACCTGCTTATGTTCAGTGGGCTTAAATTGGATGCAGAGAAGTCACACCAATACTGGAGTCGCAGGTTTATGGAAACACTGCGGCAAATGCCTTGTGAAACTCAATCGTTACGACATGCGCTGGACATAGCTGTAGAAGAATATTTGCAAGTTAGAAAGTTGTTGAGCCTGACTACCAAACAGGTAAGAGTCTTATCGGAACAAGTATCTTTTGTTGCCATACAAAAATTACTGCGAAGCATTCCAGGTATAGGGGTAGTGAACGCAATGATTATTATGACCGAATTGCAGGATATGCGGCGGTTTAAGACATTAGATAAACTTTGTTCTTATGTAGGTATTGTGCCGGATACAGGAAGCTCGGGAGACAATGAAAAAGTGAATGGAATTACTCACCGAAGCAATCATTATCTGCGGCCAGCTATTGTTGAAAGCAGTTGGGTGATCATACGCAAGGATCCGGCCATGCTAATGTTATACAAAAAGTATTGTTCAAAAATGGTAGCGAATAAAGCTATCATAAAAATAGCCAGACATCTACTTAGCCGAATAAGATATGTATGGATGAAGCAAGTGGAATATGAAATAGGCATTGTAGGCTGAAGCGTATGCGTTTTTGAGGCATAGAGCTTCTGGAATAAAATGTAAAGGCATCCTGTGAAGGAAGCCTTTACCAATCATCGGAATTTATTCCGTCAGCATCAGGTAATCCCTTGCCAGGTTGCTCGCCAGCATTGCCTGGTTCTGTTTAACCTGATAAAACAAAGTTAATAATTATATCAGTCCATACACTGTTCAAAGTTTGTTTTAAGGCATTCATCGTTGACACCTAATTGCAGCGTTCCGCAATAAATACGGGGAAGACTGCTATAATAGAATACGGGTGCCTTTATTCAATAAGTTAAAAAAAAGATCTTGCAGCGCTTTGTACTCGCAAGCCGAGGATAAAAAACAAAGAAGACTGTTCATTGAAGTGTACTTGAATGGATGTAATCTGATGAAAATAAAGGAGTTTTATGAATTAGCTACCACATATATATTATCAGGAAACTATTTTCCGATGCTCATGCAGCGAAAACTCATCATTGAAATTAAGTGGTCAATGGCTATGATAATTTCCAGTCTTAGTGGAGCACCTGCAGTCTCAGATATTTTTTAGTCAAAGCGGGTTTTCGGTTACATCATAAACGGCAAATGACTTTAAAAAAGGGGTTCCTTCGGATTGCTGAATGGTCAACCGCATGCGGTTCGTCTTGATAGCCTTGAATGCCTGTATCCGTTTATGTCCCACGGAAATTCCCGTGGCGACGGTTTCCCATTGCCCATTCATCAATGCCTGGACAGCATATTGCCGGATGTTTTCTCCCCGGCTGATATCTTCCGATAAGACAACTTGGTTCACGGTTACCGGGAATTTACCCAATGAAAGCGTATATTCTTTGCCGCTGCCCCCGGTGGTAGGGATCGGTTTGGCAAACCGCCTGGCGATCTCCTTTCCGAATTGCGAAAAGGCCGTGGAATCCCTTTCAGGGAACCTGCCGGAAGTGTCAATGACCATGCCTAGTATCATATTGGTATTGTTGCCCACCGAACTGTAATACAGATCCACCAGTTCGCGTAGCGGTCTGACCGTACTGTCCTGGCCGGCATGCCACAACCATCCTCCTTCCCAGGCCGAATTGAGCCGGAGGGGAACATCCGTTTCCGCCGGGCACCAGATGGGGCCGTCGGGGTTGCCGTTAAGGCCTTTTATTTCCACGACGCCATTGGAGGCCGTAGTGGTATCCGCCCTGCTCCACATGGGGTAGGGGGCCTTCCCATTTTCATTTCCCACCCATCTGACGAGGTTGGAACAGGCGGCGGGGCCTTGGAAAAGGATCGCCTTATCCTGGTAACGGAGGACAAGTTGAGTAACCTCGTCCGAGATACCGCCCTTCGCCGAAGGCGTCACCCCTCCATCATACCATATCTCGAATAATTTGCCATACCCTCCATAGAGCTCCTTCAGCTGTGCCAGGACCATTTTATTATAGATGCCTACGGAATCCGGAGAATCGAAAGTCCCGTTGTGGTTCCCGTAATAGGCATTGCTTCCCGTGCTGTAATAAATACCGGGCTTTACGCCGTACTTTTTGCAGGACCGGATAAAATCCGCCACAATATCCCCTTGGCCGCCCTCCCAGGGCGTATTTTTTACACTATATCCATGCTCCCGGGTGGGCCAAAGACAAAACCCCGTTCCATGCTTGGCCACCAGCACGGCATAACGCGCACCAGCCTCCCGGGCAGACCGGATCCACTGGTCGGTATTCAAGTGGGAAGGATTGAAGACGCTTACTGACGGCAGGGTGCTCCGTGTCTCATAACGATACGTGTCGGGTACATAAACGTTGAGATCAAGTG
Source organism: Chitinophagaceae bacterium (assembly GCA_003151295.1). GTDB lineage: Bacteria > Bacteroidota > Bacteroidia > Chitinophagales > Chitinophagaceae > Puia. The sequence continues at coordinate 4,051 of PLXD01000634.1, forward strand.
TAATCATCACACCGATTTCCTTGCCGGCCCACTCCTCTTGCGAAGAAGTAGGCAATACGGCCTGGGATTGACCAAAACAAAGTCCTGATAGTAATGTTCCTAACAATAATGATAGAACCGGGCTCAAACGTCTCATTGTTATCCTTGATTTTGAGCAAGATAAATATTTGACATCAATTGATCGACGAAAATTGCCACCGTCCAATTGGCCTGACCAAACGGCTGTCCTTCCGGGAGAACGATTTATCCTCGTTCGCCGCGGACTGTCTTATGCTGCGGCTTCTTTGTCATATATTTTGATGATCGATTGAGAGCTGGAATTTGAAGAATCCTTAAAGCTATATATGTAATAGTTTGTAAACTCCTGCTGCCAAAATTAGTATTGCTAGTACCATGACTAATATTGGTGATTTCTGTTGCCTGATAAAATTTGGTCTGAATTGTAAAGGAATTTCATTAGTGTCTCGTTAAGATCG
>PLXD01000108.1 GCA_003151295.1 Chitinophagaceae bacterium
GTGATCTGGACTCCCGGGGGCAGGTTGTTCTTAATTTCACCAATCCGCGACTCGATCCTTTGCTGGCTGAGGTCGATGTCCGCTTTCCAGTCCATGAAGGCCGAAATTTCACAACTACCGCGGCTGGTCGTGCTCCTGACATAATCCAGGTCGGGTACCTGCTTAATGGCATTTTCCAGGGGTTTGGTCACAGTCACCATCATCCTGTCCACCGGTTGCAGGCCTGCATCGGCAATGACCTTTATTTTTGGAAAAGTGATTTCCGGGAAAAGCGAAGTCTGCAGCCGGCTATAGGTGAACATCCCGCCCAGTATGACCATGACCAGCATGACGGCGAGCGGATTCTTATACGAGACAAAAAAGTTCTTCACTGATTAATGCTTTCTTTTATATAAAAATTGCACGCAATTGGACTTTTGGAAAATTTAGTCCAATTGCGTCAAACCTCTAATATCTGGAACTTCGTCAAAGCGTCGTTCCTCGCCTTTCCTCGTTCTTACCCTTCGCGTTCGCTCGGGTACAGCCAACGAACCGGAGGTTCGTTCTGTAATATATCAATCCGCCTTTGCCGGCTGCGGACTGACCTTTGCCGTATCGGAGAGCCCGTAATTGCCGGTTACCAGGATCTTGTCCCCGGGGGTGAAAATGGGTGAAAGCACTTCCACCTGGTTGTCGGTCTCCAGGCCTTTTTTAACCGGTACTTTGACGGCGGTAGTGCTGTCGATCATCTTCATGACCCAGAAATCCGACTGGGTCTCGTCCGACAGGATGGCGGCCTTGGGCAGGGATTGCGCATGCGTCCTGGATGACTTTAAAATTCTCACTTTGGCGATCAGGTTCTCCGGAATGGAGTGTCCCGCATTCACGCGAAGGACGATGTTCTGTGTCTGGGAAGCGGAGTCGACGGTCGGCATACTCNNTCGTTTATTCATGATATAGGGCCTGAGCTCATAAGGCATATTCATGAGGAAAACGAAGCTGTTCATATCGCTGATAACGGCCAACTGTTCCCCGTCCTGCACATAATCGCCCGATTGATGATTGAGTTGGGTGATATAGCCCTGGCCGGTTGCTTTGATCGTATTGACCCCGGAGAATTTAAACGTGGAATCCAGGGCGCTGATGGCATTCCCGATGCTTTGGGCTTCCTTGGTCTTCAAGGTGAACAGGGTCTGCCCCTGTTGTACATATTTTCCCAGGAAGGTATTCACCGATTGGAGGTAGCCATTGGCGTTCGCCTTGACAAAACTCTTCTGCAGGAATGCCGACACGGCATTCAGATCGATATAATCATTTAATGGACCCGTACTGATGGTGGTCAGGGTTACGGGCGTTCCCCCCCCGGCTTCCGCTGAATCGGCCACAGGCGCTTTTTCATCGGCTGGCCCGCCCTTATCCGCCCCTTGCTTACAAGAGAAAAAGGCTCCGAACAGCAATACGATCAGCCCATAACGAAAATTTTGCAAGATATGCATGAAATATTTTTTTATCTGTTCCAGTAATTGATTTGATTGATGATCTGCATGCGCGTGACATTATTTTGCGTAAGCAGGTTCCTCGCATTGAGATAATTCCCCAAGGCGATGATATAGTCCGATATCCGGGCATCGCCGGTCTCCAGGAGCTTGCCGTTCACATCGATCAGGCTCGACGAATATTTTATCTGGTCATTGATCTCGTTTATCAACTCTTCGGTGGCTTTCAATTGCCGGGATAACTGGGCGATCTGCTGCCGGTACTGGCTGGTGAAGAAACGCTTATAAGAATCCTGTGTGCGCCTGGCAATATCCAGTTTGCTGACCATCAGTCTGCGTTGATGTCCGTCATAGATAGGCACGGTCACGGTGAATCCGAAACTGGTGCCGAAATTTTTATACGCATTATAGGCCAGTGTTGAAGAGTAGCCGGCATCGGCGTATAAGCCGGCTTTTGGCCGGTAGCTGAAGTCGATCAGGGACCTGTCGTTGATCAGTTTCAGGCTATCGATCGTGAATTTCTGATAGAACACGGAATTATACAGATCCGGCAAGGGGTCCAGGGAGATTTGCGGATCTGCGAAGGATACGGTAACCGTATCGTTGGTACCCGACAGGTAATTGAGGTTTCCATAATCGTTCTGAAACTGGATCTGCAATTGTTTGAACAGCAGTTTCTCTTGCTGAAGGGTGACGAGAAAGGCCAGGTAATCGGTCTGGCGATATATATTCTTCTCGGTAAGCTCTTTCAGGATCTCTTCTTCTTTTTGCAGGAGTCCGATCATTTCCCGGTTGAAGTTCAGTTGCAGCACGTCCCCGTATGCGGTGATATATTGTGCCGTTATACTTTTTTTCAGATCCTGCTCGGAGATCCTGGCGGTATTGCGGATCGAGTCACTGGTTAGGCGGATCGCGTCAAACTGGGTCGACAAGTTCTTTTTGCCAACGAGGGTCTTATTGACGGCGACCAGGGTACTGAAATTGGCTCCGTTGCTGATGGCCTGGTCATACCCCCATCCGTTGAGGATCGGTGA
>PLXD01000612.1 GCA_003151295.1 Chitinophagaceae bacterium
TCAACCAGTTGTCGGAAAAAAAGTTGGCCTTTTCGGTCGCACAATTTCCTCAATTGATAGGATTCATGGTCTTATTGGTGTTGGCCGTGGGCCTGCTTGCAGGAAGCTATCCCGCCTTATTGTTGTCGCGTTTCAACGCCGTCGAAGTATTGAATAAAAAAATAAAGCTCGGAGGGGCCAATCTGTTTACAAAAACCCTGGTGACCGTTCAATTCGTTCTTTCCGCGGGCCTGATTATCTGCGCAGTGATCATCATGCAGCAATTGCATTATATGCAATCGAAGGATCCCGGGTTCAATAAGGAAAATGTAGTAGTCGTAGAAGCCAAAGGAGTACCCGAAACCAAAAAAGTATACGCGGTTTTCAAACAGGAACTTGCCGTTCGCCCGGAGATCATCGGGACAACGAGTGCAGACAATGGATTGGGAGAAGGGGAAGGAATGGCTACAACCAGCTTTGGCTATAAAGAAAATGTTGTAAACAGCTATAATTACCTGATCGATCCGGACTATATCCCTATGCTCGGCATTCGACTGCTTGCCGGAAGAAATTTCGATCCGGCGATTGTGACCGACAACAGTTCCTCGGTGATCATCAATGAAGCCATGGTGAATGCCATGGGGTGGTCGCTTGATCGTGCAGTTGGGCAAAAGCTGGATAAATATTTCAACGATGGCGGTCATAGTGTGGCCTCGCCCACGGTGATCGGCGTGTCGAAGAATATCAACTTCCTCGACCTGCGCAAGCAAATAGAGCCCCAGGTATATCACGAATTGCCTTCGGGCATGCCGTGGCGTTTTTTTGTACGCATAAGGCCCGGTGACCCTTCCAGGGCGCTGGCCGCCATACAGGCCGCCTGGAAAAAGGCAGTCCCCGATTATCCGTTGAAATATAATTTTCTCGATGAGGATCTCGACCGCTTTTATACATCGGAAGTGCGTATGAGCCATATCGTCGGCTGGGCCGGCGGCATCTCTATATTCCTGGCCTGTCTCGGTTTGCTGGGGCTGGCGGCGCTTGCCGTGATCAATCGCGGGAAGGAGATCGGCATTCGCAGGGTGTTGGGTGCCTCGTTTTCCGCCATCATCGGCCTTTTATCGAAGGATTTCCTGCAACTGGTCGTGATCGCCTTCCTGATTGCAACCCCCGTTGCCTGGTGGCTAATGAACAAATGGCTTCAGGATTATGCCTACCGCATCCATATCGGCTGGTGGGTGTTTGTGTTGACAGGGTTGGCGATTGCCGGCATAGCCCTGATCACGGTGGCGCTACAGGCGGCCAGGGCGGCCACTGCCAACCCAGTCGAAGCCTTGCGAAGTGAGTAAAAGAATGAGCTCTGTCGGCGGCGCTTCCCCCCTGACTTTATGTTCGAGATGAATAATAAGGAGTTTGAAAATTGGAGGTCACAAATTGTGACCTCCAAAGAAGACAAACAGGGATTACGGTATGCCCCTTTTTGTTTTACGGAACAAGGGGTTACAATGTTGTCCTGTATTTTAAACAGTGAAAGAGCCGTAGCCGTTAATATCCAGGTTATCAGGGTATTTACGAGGATGCGGGAAATGCTGTTAACGCATAAGGACATTTTGCTGAAGTTGGAACAGATAGAAAGGAAGATAGCCGGACACGATGAAGATATAAAGCTCATCTTTCAATACCTGAAGCAACTGTTGAATCCACCGCAAGAACCGAGGCCCCGGATTGGTTTTAAAAGGGTAAATGAAAAGGATTGATCGAACTATAAGGTTAAGAGAACAGGGTGTGGCCCTGTTTTTGGAGGTCACAATTTGCGGCCTCCAAAGAAGATAAGCAAGACTTATAGTATGAAAGAACTATAGTCGTGAATATGCCTCAATTATTGCCCATCCCCGCACCTCCGCCCGATCCGACACGCTTGTTCTCGTCCTCGGAGCCGGTCTTATGCTGGCGGGTTGGTTTGACCTGTGTATTGCCAAAGCGATAAATGAAGTTGAGCTTGAGCAGCCGGCTCTCCCAGCCGCCGTTGGCCGTGTTGAGCTGGCCTGCAAAATTGCTGGTGCCTTTCCAGGTCATGGTCTTAAAGATATCGCTTACAGAAGCTTTGAGGGTTGCTTTTCCCTTCATGACCGTTTTCTGCACCCCTGCGTCCACGCTCCACATCTGCTTGCTCTTGAAAGTGCCCTGCCAGATCGAGGGAGAGGTGTAGAATCCCGTGACTTCGCCCGTCCATTCCTTACCTAAGCGGAAATTGTTCTGCGCGTAGAAAACGAGGGCGTATACATCCAGATCGATCTCCCTGCCGGGCCCGAAGTTGGCTTTATAACTCGAATAGTAAGCGTTCAGATTGCTGAATACACTGTACCATTTATACTGTAAAGGATAACTGACATTGAGACTGACGATATCCTGGGTGGCGAGGTTCTGTTTGGTGATATACGATTTGGATAGGTCCGTGGTGTCCAGCAGTTGGGCGAACATATCCTTGACATGGCTGTAATTGAGCGTTGTAGTGAGTTTGAATTTATACAGGTAGGTAAGCCCGACGCTGTTTGTATATTGCGGTTTAAGGCTGGTGTTGCCCTTTTCGAAGGTGTATTCATCCAATTTGAACTCGAAGGGATTCAGGTCCTGGTAAGCAGGCCGGTCGATCCGGCGGCTGTAGGCCAGGGTCCATTGTTTTTTTGGGTCCTTGTTATAGGTCAGGGCCGCGCTGGGGAAGAAGTCGGTATAGTTACGGTCGAAACTGGAATCATAGGACGCATACCCGTCATCCGTTTGTTTGTAGCCTTTGGAACGGCCGATGGCATGCGTGTTTTCAACTCGCAGCCCGCCCTGGATCGTCCATCCCTTAAGGGCCCTGTTATAGTTCGCATAGACGGCATTGATATTCTCCTTGTAGTTGAAGGAATTGCTGTTCAACGTGTCCAGCTCCTTTCCGGGAGGCAGGATGTCATACTGCTTAAAGTCATTGTCGCTGGTCACATAGGAGGTCTTAAAGCCGAACCCGAGCCTTCCTTTTTTAAAGTTTTGCTCATAGTCGCTCTTCAGGCTGTAGATATTAATATCGGTCGGTGCGACCAGGTTATAGACATTGCTGTCCGTCAGGGTGGCGCCGGAAGGATCGTAATAATAGTTGGGCTGTAACTGGTTGCTCCGGATGGTATACTGGCCATGGTCGGCATCGAGGGTCCATTCCCTGCCGACAGTGTCGACATACCGGTAGTTCAGGTTGGCGTTGACATTATTCCGTTTTCCGACCGTACTGTTATTGGCTACCAATATCTTATCCAGGACACCCGTCGGTTGATAGGAAATGGCCGTGCGGCTGTAATTGCCGTCCGTGTTATCGGAAAGGCTTCCATTGACCATGAACCCGATGGTATTCCGGCTATTCAGCGTATAATCCAGCCCGGCTTTGAAGTTGTGGCTTTCGAACCGGGAGCTCATCGTACTTTTCTGGTTGAAAACAGTGTCGACCTGCACCCGGTACATGTTCATATAACTTTCATTCCTCGCCTTGCTATAAGAATAGCTGCCATATACATTTATATTACCGTCACGGTGATTCAGTGAAATGCCGGCATTATACTTTGAGTAGATGCCAATATCGTACCCGGCATTAATAGTCCCATTGGTCCCGTAGGACTTATTCTTCTTCAGCCGGATATTGATGATCCCGGCATTTCCGGCCGCATCATATTTTGCGGAGGGATTGCTGATGATCTCGATGGCTTCGATGGAAGAAGACTGTATGGTCTTTAGATAATTTGCCAGGTCTGCACCCGTTAAGGGGGTGGGCTTGCCGTCGATATACACCTGTACCCCATTCTTGCCGCTAAGGCTCAGGTTATTGTCCTTATCCACCATGACCCCTGGGGATTTGCGTAATAGTTCCAGGGCGTCCACGCCTACCGAGTTTACGCTCGCCTCGACATTCAGGATCATTTTGTCGGCTTTCACTTCGATGATCGGTTTGCGTGAAGTGACCACTACTTCTTTGAGGCCCTCCGATGCTTTCGCCAGGGTCAGATCCGGCACTTGTACCCCTGCTGCATCCCCTGCGGCCCTGACTTCGAAAACGGCGGAGTTCAGGTTGCTATAACCTATATGCGAGCCTTCGATAAAATATTTGCCCGCTGATACGTCAGCAAATGTATAATTGCCGGATGTATTGGTGAGGGTCAGTTTGACCAGGGAGGAATCCCCGCTTTTCCGCAGGGCAACGGAGACGTTTGAAAGGGCTTTGGCCTGTTCATCGCGCACAATCCCCCTGACCTGTTGAGCACCCGATGATAAAAACAATAAAACGGCCGAAAACAGCAAAAAAGCACTACGCATGGTCAAATTTTAGGAGATTTGAACCGCGAAAGTAAGATCGTCCTGAATTGAGCGAAAAAGTCTTACACTGAGCGGAAAAAAATACGCGGTGAAAGGCAATTTTATACCGGCTAAGCAATGGATTATATCAAACAATACAAGAGCTTCGTCAATAGCCACTACCTGAGCGATGGGGTGCGGATCACCGCCGGTATTTCCCTGCCCGCCATCGTTTTAAGCTATTTTCATGACCTTTCCACGGGTATCGTCCTTTCCGTCGGAGCCATGTGCGTAGGGATCACCGATAACCCGGGTCCGATCCATCACCGGAAGAACGGAATGATGGCCTGCATCGCAATTATTTTCGGGGTAGCCCTTCTTACGGGTTTTGCCTCGGTCCAGCCTTTCCTCCTGGGTATTCTCGTATTCGGGTGCTGCTTTATATTTTCCATGATCGGGATATACGGCAGCAGGGCCAGTTCGATAGGCGTTGCGGCCTTGCTGGTGATGGTGCTGAACCTGGACGGGCCCTATGCCGGTGGGCGGGAGGTGCTGATCAATGCGCTCTTAGTGCTGGCCGGCGGGACCTGGTATACCCTCTTAAGCCTGCTGCTCTATAGCTTCCGTCCATATAAGCTGACCCAGCAGGCGCTGGGGGATTGTATCCAGTCCACGGCCGAATACCTGCGGGTGAAAGCCTCCTTTTATGAGCGGGAGCCCGATTTTGATAAGAGCTATCGTCAACTGGTGGACCAGCAGATCGCGGTTCATGAGAAACAGGACCTGATCCGGGAGCTGTTATTCAAGAGCCGGGATATCGTTAAAGAGTCTACGCATATGGGGCGCGTGCTGGTCATGATCTTCCTGGATATCGTAGACCTCTTCGAGCGGGTGATGACCTCCCACCAGGACTATAAGACCCTGCACCTGCTATTCGACGACAGCGATATCCTGGAACAATAAAGCTTGCTGATCCTCGATATGGTCGGGGAGCTGGACGGTATCGGCATTGCCGTCAAGAGCGGCAGGCCTTCTGCCGAAACGGCTTTTCTGGCTGGTCGTATTGCGCAGCTCCGTGAATCTTTTGCCCGGTTCAGGGACGGGCGCCGGACAGCTGAAAATGTGGAAGGCTTCATCAGCCTCCGGCATATCCTGGATAGCATAGAGGATATCGCCGACCGCATCCATACCCTTCACGGCTATACCACCTACGATGCCCTGCTGAGCAAGAACTTCAAATCGCAGATCGATTACGAACAATTCATCACTCACCAGGACATCGATCAAAAATTGATGCGGGAAAATCTCACGCTGAAATCGAATATCTTCAGGCACTCCCTGCGTGTCAGCGTCGCTACGATCGTTGGCGTCCTGGTCGCCGGATTTTTCCCCTTCGGCCATAGCTATTGGATCCTGCTTACGATCATCGTCATCCTGAAGCCGGCCTATAGCCTTACCAAGAGAAGGAATTATGAGCGGTTGATCGGCACGCTGACCGGCGCCCTGATCGGTCTGCTCCTCCTTTATTT
>PLXD01000017.1 GCA_003151295.1 Chitinophagaceae bacterium
CAAAAAAGAAAGCGGCTCCTAAAAAGAAGGCTGCGAAAAAAGCTGCAAAGAAGAAATAGTTCTTCTCTTAGTTTAGCAGAAAATAATAAAGTCCCGAAGAAATTCGGGACTTTTTCTTTTTATAGAGAACCCAGCAAACCTATGCCAGACAACGATTATATCGCCGAACAGTTCAGCCTTCTCGCCAAGCTCATGGATATCCATGGAGAGAATTCTTTCAAGATAAAGTCTTACTCATCTGCTTCCTTCGCCATCAAAAAACTAACCCGGCAATTGTCGGAACTTTCTCCCGATCAGTTCGTCTCCATCAAGGGAATCGGGGATGCCATCGGCAAAAAAATCTCCGGGATCCTCAGCACCGGAGAACTCGGACTTCTCGAAGAATTCAGGCAAAAGACCCCTTCCGGGGTAATTGAAATGTTAAATCTTAAGGGATTGGGACCTAAAAAGATCGCCACTATCTGGAAAGAAATGGGCATCGAATCGATCGGGGAACTTCTTTATGCCTGCCAGGAGAATCGCCTGTTATTATACAAAGGCTTCGGAGAAAAGACACAAAAGAATACCCGCGAAACGATCGAATTCTACCTGAGAAGCCAGGNNCTCCGAAGCAATTTCAGCCATGCACAATTCGCCCTCACCGGAGAATTCCGCAGGCAACTCGAAATCATCGACCAACTGAACTGGGTAACCACACTCGATCTCCCTGCTATCCAGCATTTTTTTGAATCTCATGATTTCATTTACGAAGCGGAACCTGCTTCCCAGTCACCCGGATCACATGTCCTCTATACCCGTTTCAAAAGTCCCGAAGGTCTCTCCGTAGGAATTTATTGCTGCCCCGCCGGAAATTTTTTCACCACCCTTTTCATGACCAGTTGCAGCCCTGTTTTTCTTTCAGCGTTTACCGCGAAGACCAGGTGGAACCCCGCTACCTCTTATCAATCGGAAGAGGAAATATTCACATCGGCATCCATCCATTTCGTTCCCGTGCCGGAAAGAGAGGAAGGATCCGTGATCGATACTGCAAAGCAGAGCACCTTCCCCGAGACTATCCACACTTCCGATATCCGCGCCATCATACACAGCCATAGCAATTGGAGCGACGGGTCAAATACGCTGGAGGAAATGGCAAAAGCCTGCATAGAAAAAGGATTTGAATACCTGGTCATCAGCGATCACAGTAAAAGCGCCTTCTATGCCAACGGCCTGAAGGAAGACCGTATCCATGAACAGCATTTGCAGATAGAAGCGCTGAACAAAGAATTATTGCCCTTCAGGATCTTTCGGAGCATCGAATGCGATATTCTTAACGACGGCCAGCTCGATTATTCGGATGAACTCCTTGCAAGCTTCGACCTGGTCATCGCTTCGGTACATTCCAATTTAAAAATGAACGAGGAGAAGGCGATGACAAGATTGCTGAAAGCCATTGAAAACCCCTATACCACGATCCTGGGGCATATGACCGGCAGGCTCCTGCTGAGCCGCCCGGGCTATCCGCTCGAACCCGAAAAGATCATCGACGCCTGCGCCGCAAATAAAGTCGTCATCGAACTGAACGCCCATCCCCGCCGCCTGGATATCGACTGGCGCTGGATCCGCTATGCGCTGGAAAAAGAAGTGCTGATCTCCATCGATCCCGACGCCCATTCCATTGGAGGCTATAACGATATNNAAAAAGCGGGTCTTACCAAAGACAGGAACCTGAGCAGTTTCAGCCTCACCCGCTTCGAAGCCTTCCTGGCAGAGAGAAAAGCGGCGCGGGGAATTTAGCTTAGATTGTAGCTACTATTAGCTTGTAGCTCTTAAAATCGGAAGCTCGACAAAAAAAGTCGTCCCCGTTCCTTCCACCGTCTCGAACCAGATCCTGCCCTTGGCTTGCTCTACGATGGTCTTGCTCATGGCAAGGCCCAGGCCCGTGCCAGAGGACTTAGTCGTGAAATTTGGGATAAATATCTTGGAACGCATCTCCAGGGGTATCCCCTCCCCGTTATCGGTGACTTTTACAAGAATCGACTCCTCTCTTAACTCTTCGCTGACGCTGATCACCCGTTTGCCTTCCTTACTGTCGCAGGCTTCCAGGGCATTCTGCAGGAGATTGGTGAAGAGACGGTTCAACTGGGTCTTATCCGCATAGACCATGATACGGTGATATACAGGCACCCATTTGAACAACAGGTTTTCAGTCGTCTCATACAAAGAAGTGAGGGAATAAAGCATCTCATGCAGGTCGAAGACTTCCTTTTTCGGATTGCCGATATTGGCAAACTGCGAAAAATCCGAAGCGATCTTGGAAAGGTGATCGATCTGCTCCACAAGGGTCCTGGCCACACTGGAAGCCATCTCTTTCACGTTCTGCGAATTATTGTCAATGGCTTTTTGAAGGTACTGTATGCTCAGCTTCATCGGAGTCAGCGGATTCTTTATCTCATGGGCCACCTGCCTGGCCATTTCCCGCCACGCCCCTTCTCTTTCACTCTTGGCCAGGGCTACGGCACTTTCCTCGAGTTTCCTAACCATTTTATTGTATTCCTTCACCAGGCCGCCGATCTCATCGTTCCTTTTCCACTCGAT
>PLXD01000514.1 GCA_003151295.1 Chitinophagaceae bacterium
ATTGTTCACTCTGTTAAAGCTCATATGAAATACTTTTTTAGAATGGACAAATATAAGCTGCCAGCAGCAAGCGACAAGCTGTAAGGCTGCATTTTTTATAGGCTGCAAGTCGCTTTAGATGCTCCTAAGTTTTACACACATGCGTAACTATTGCGTAACGCCGCTGGTCCTCGGCCAGGGTAAGCAGCTTGGTTTTGTGTCTCGCTTCTGCAAGACACTATATAAGTCTGAAGAAAATCCATTAAGTCGTTGAATCGTATTACTGCAATGAACTTCGCTGTGCCCGGTAACTATTGGAGCAACCCTGTTAATGTCTTCACCCGGTAGTGTATCGGGAAAGCCGCCTCCGCAGCACCCATCCCTCACGCGCTGGCCTATAAACCAAGATAAAACGGATGGGTCGAGGACCAGCGGCGTCGCGATATACTACCGGAGAAGCTAACTTTAAAGTAACTAATAACATTAGCGTGTCTAACACTTTGAAGTATCAGTGAACCAACGACGCTACTGCGCCACGATCTTGATGACCCGGGTTCCCCCATCGGTGACTACTTTTAAAAAGTAGACTCCTTTCGCGAGATTTCCGGGATAAAGAGTATGCTGGAGTCCGCTGGTGCTGACTGCGCTGAGTGCTCTTCCCTGTACATCGTACAATACGATGCGGTTGCAATTGACGGAAGTATTGATATACAGATTGCCTGAATGGATCGGATTGGGATAGACGCTGATCTGCAAATTTTTTAGGGTATCGGTGATCGTGCGTATATAAGAATAGGTGGAATGGCCGCCGGTCGGCACTATTTTAAGACGATAATAATTCGTACCGTCCCAGAGTTTGTTGTCCGTATACTGATAGTTGGCGGGCTGCGTGGTCGCACCTGTGGCATTCACGGAATCCAGGTCGGAGAAATTGGCTCCGTCCGGGCTTTTTTCGATCACATACCGGTCGGTACCCGTTTCCTGGGTGGTGGTCCACTGCAGTAGCCCCTGTGTGCCGGAGCGGGTCGCCGTAAAAGATAGCAGGTTGAGGGGAAGAACGGAATCGTTACCCGGATTGCCGCTATTAATCCAGCATTCGGAAAACGAGCTGACCTGGAATTCTGCATAGTATCCCTGGTCATAGGGGATGATATGAAGGCTCTGGCGCGGAGAAACGAAGTGCCAGGTGCCCGATACATTATCGCCCAGGGTGCCATTCTCTTCGGAGGCCACGGGGCTGCCGTATTGGGTGACTCCGGCTTCATAGGCATCGTAAAGGGTAGTACAGCTGCTGCAACCGGATGCATTGATCAGGCTTTGCGCTTCGGTATCCAGGAAATAGAGCCTGACCGAAACGGAGTCTGTAGGCTGATTGGCAGGTTGTACGACAATATTCCGGTCCAGGTAATATTGGCTGAAAGTGTCCCGTATGGCTCCTGTATTGATAAACAGGGAGACATTCGTATTGCCCAGGTCTTGTCCGTTGGGGTTAATGGAAGCCACCCGACCTCCGCCAATATCGAAATCGAACCAGTTATTGCCGTTGACATGCTGGGAGAGGCCGCTGGTGATATGCGGACCGCTATAGATGGGCGTTTTATCGAATATATGAATATCATCGATTCCCAACCCTTCATACGTGGTGCCCTGATCGCTGCTCATGACGATCCGGAAGCGTACTTTTGGGCCATTGACCGGTAGGTCGTAGCTCGACACGTGCCACCGGGTATAGGACTTTTGCCAGGCCTGTTTCGTCGCATCGTCATACCAGTTAGTCCCGCTCCCGGATGCGCCTAATTTGAGCCAGGTTATCCCATCGATGCTGTATTCGGCCCAGTGGTAATCGCAGTCGCAGTCGTCTTCTGTCTGGAAGATATGGCTGAACGAGAGGACCGGGTTGGTCAGGCTGCTCAGATCAAAGCAAGGTGAGTACAGGTAAGATAGCTCGTTATTATTGTATTCGCCCGTAAGGCTGGTCACCCAGGCTTTTGTTCCGTTGGCTGCTTTATTGATGATCGTTTTGGCTGGCGTGCCCCACTGCCAGCTGCTGTTTATTCCGCCTGTATACCAGCCGCCATCGCTGTTTTCAAATCCCTCGAGATAGGGATATGTATTGATTAATGGGGTAGGGTGGAAGACGATGTTCAACAGGCTGTCATTCTTGTGATAGGTGTCTGCGCTGTAACTGACCCAGGTATCCAGGGTATCCGTCCGGAAAGCGGACAGGTCGGCCTTATGGGTGAAAGTATAGGTAAATGGACTGTCCGCCGGGATGCTGGGGATGGTCTCGGAGACGATCGCGCCATTGAGGCTATAGAATACCGGTATATTGGTGAGGACAGCATGGCTGTAATTCTTTATCTGCACGCTGATCGTTTCCGCATTGGAAAGGTTGCAGATGCCAGCGAGATTAGGCTGCAGGAGAACCTGCATGCCGAGGTCATTTACCGCTTTGGTGATGGTAATGTCGTCGAAGGAATAACCGTCATCGAGATTGCCGTCGGGGACTACCGAATTGGTGGAAGTATATCCCTGCTCCCCGAATAGGACCTGGAAGCTGCTGCTGGTGGCTTGCGCGGGAGAGGCCGAAGCCAGGGCCTGTGTTACATTGATACCGGGGGCCGCCCTGTACATGCTAAAATCGGCAGCATTGTCCGGAAGGGTATAAACAGGGATCCAGGCCGCCTGGTCATTTCCCCGGATCCATACCTGGTTGCCGGGTAAGACGAAATCGATACCCTGGTTCTGATAATAGAAATCAAGCCAGATCTGGTCGCTTGCGGAATAATTGGACAGGTTGAATGTAATGGCCACGCTATCGGCAGTAGAAGAAGCGCTAAGATGAGATTGATCCAGCGTGGCGCAGCGATTGCCGGTGCGGGCGAATCCTTCGTCGATGAATGTACGTATTCTTCCGTTTGCATTGCTCAGGTTGAAATCACAACGGTCAAGACTATCCAATCCTATCGTCCGGCTCGTATGGGTCTGGGGAATGGCGCTCTCGAAACCCTCTGTAAAAGAAGGATTTAATACGAGGGGTGCATTCTGTAATTGCTTTACAAGGGTAGTAAGGGTGTCGTTAGCAACCTGCGGATCACCCGTATAGTCAACCCAGGTCCTGAGATTATAGGATCCTGCGGCTGAAAAATCCTGTATGGATGTGAACGTATAGACCAGGGCGGTTCCGGCGGGGATCGGGGTGGTGCTGGTCTCGGTGACGATGGCGCCGCCATTGACCTGGTAAGAGATATTGTAGGAACCAGAGGTGGGAATGGTCCCGAGATTTTTCAATTCGATCTTAATAGGTGTTCCGGCGTTTATCTGGGAAGAGGTGAATTGCCTGCCGGTTACAGGTGTGACCAGGGAGTCGATCGTCAGATCCTTATCCAGGGCCGGCAAGGCGCAGGCTCCTCCTGCGGGAATGATATTGGCAGCTTGGGAACGCCGGCCTGGCGTCGTATTATTTACCGCCCTTACGGCCAGCCAATAGCTGCTGTCTCGTTTCAGACTGCCCATCAAATAGCTGGTATCGGTGGTGTTGGCCACGGTCTGCATGCTGTCTCTCTTCAACATCATGATATCATAGCTTGTAGCGCCGGTGATACTCCCCCAGGATAGTTGCGCATAGCCCTGACAGGGGTTGGTGAGGGTGATCGAAGGCCCTCCTAAGATGGTAAAATCATAGTCGCTCACATCGCTGTAAGCGGTGCCATTGCGGGTTACACGGATCAAGGCCTGGTTCGTCGCCGTGGCAGGGACCACCCAGGGATAGATACGGGAAGTGGGAGATACGGAATTACTGATCGTATTCCAGGTCGTGCCGTTATCCCCCGAGTATTCGATGGTGAAGGTATTGACGTCTCCTCCGTATGCCGTCCATCGGATGTCTTCAGTTTCTCCCGGCAGCAGGGTCTCGGCTCCAAAGGGATATTCAACCGTAACGGAGGGATTGATGACCTGGTAGGCGATTACATAATTCTGGGGTCCTGCGGGAACCTCCGTTCCAGCTACGGTAAGGGTATAATTTCCCGCTGGGGGATTGTTGATGACCACCTGTTCAATATTGTTCGTATTGTCAATGCCTTCCACCGCCAGATCGTTGACATTGGCAGGGTTGGGGTTTAATATCATCGGATGGTGCGTAGTTGCATCGGGAGAGATAACGGTCATGTCCAGGTTATTCACCAATGCTGTGGCTGCAAAAGGCGCTGCTGCTGCATCCGGCCAGTAAAGCATGATCTTTAGTTGCTGAACGCCGGCCGGGATGCCAGTGATAGTATAGCTGGATGTCCCGAGCTGGTTGATGGAGCCCGTGAAATACTGATTTTTTTCAATGGTTTCCACCGCTGTGCGGGCATTGAGCATTCCGAATCCATAGATATAGTCAGGCCCCGCATTACCAAGGTCGGTGGCGCTATTGCAGGCAACTGCTTTGATCAATGCGCCCATCGGGTCCGCGCCGCCGTGTAACTGACGGTACCGTTCATACAGTAAGGCGAGGGCGCCCGTTACCGTCGGACAGGCCATGCTGGTGCCTGTTCCAAACCAATAGTTGTTATAGGGATAGGTGGACACGATATTCGTTCCCCCGGCTACGATTTCCGGTTTGATCCTGCCGTCACCGACGGGCCCTAAGCTGGATGAGCCATTAATGGTATAATAGCTATAATCGACATTATCCAGGTCGCCGACGCACAATGCATTTTTCGAGGATTGGAAGCCGGATTTTACGGTGGCAAAAGACCCGGGATAGGGGGAACAGTTGATTCCGCCGTCATTGCCTGCTGCGAAATCATGCAGCAGATTGGGAAAGTAATTCAATTGGGCATCGACATAGTTACTCAAAGCATCGTATTGTCCTTCACCGGGACAGCCGGCATCCGCATTGGTATAGGAATTATTGGTAAGCACCATATTGTAGTCTGCGATATAGACCGGGGCATTGGTCAGGATATCCGTAAAAACCTGGCTGACGATACTGGCTTTGGGTGCCATTCCCATAAATCTTGGATTTAGGATTCCGCCTCCTGCTGCTGTTCCGGTTGTATGAGTGCCGTGTATGTTGGTGGAAGCTGGGGAGCGGTCGATCAGCCTGCCTGTAAAATCAATATGCGAATAGGGGTCGGAATCATCTCCAATGCCGATCGTGACATTTTTGCCTTTCAGGTTTCTGCCGGCAGGCGCACTTAAGGCGTCCAGGGAATGGGCCGCCCGGTTATTGAAATTGAGCAGGTAGGGTTTCATGGGTTGTTCGGCCAGGAAACTTATAAATGGCAGCGCCGCAATCCTTTGGATAACTTCCGGACCGGCATCGATAAAGACCGTATGAGCGGGTTGGATCTTTGTCGGTATAATGCGTGCTCCTGCCTGCTCCAGTTCTTTAATAATTTCCGTTTTCGCGATCTTGCCGAAGAAACCGACGGCTATTGGCTTGTCGGGATCGGAAATATGCCGTGCTGCGCGTTCCAATAACCCGTTCCCGATCTTTAACGCGACAGGCATACTGTAAATACCGCCGACATGGTATTTTTTCAGGTCGGCGACGGCAAAATTGTCAGGGATCTCAGCCAGAAAGGAATGGCCGGGGATATAATCGAACAGGTGAATGCCGAGATCTTCCAGCTCTTTCCGTTCGTCGGCCAGCGGTAATTTATCGAACTGAAGGAGGACATAAAAGTTTTTTAAATAATGAACGGATTTAAGGGAATCGCGTTTGAACCGGCCGTTTTCGATATTCCTTTCGGCAGTAAAGGCCCCGTTCTTAAAGAATAGGGTCGCAGGCTTTTTCTGCGCATCTGCCGGGTGAAAGGATAGTAGCGTGATCAGAAAAGAAAGGCAGATTATTCTACTATAGCCGGTTAATGCCGGATGGGACAAATTAGGGGGCAAGGCAGCTGCGGTTTTCAATGAATTTGGGAAAGGTTTTAGCGGGTTTATACTTTAGCAATACATCCAATGCCAGATTGACAAACGAAATTTCAGGCAGATTATTGGCTTTTGCCTCATTTTCACCGTTTTCGGAAAGCGCATTAATTTCTATAAATTCGCGGCCATATCTGATAAAACATGTATAAAGCTGTATTCCTGGACATGGATGGCACGCTACTTAAAAGCGACCATACCATTAGCGACGCCACCAAAGAGACCATCGGTCAATTGACACACCAGGGGATTCCTGTTATACTGGTGTCCGCCCGCCCGTTCGATGCTATCCTGCCGTATGTCCGTGAGCTAAGTACCTCCCATTATCCCGTAGTTGCGCTGAACGGAGGATATATCGTATTGGACGACCAACCCATCTTCCAGGCCATCATTGACGCTGAAATGACTGCCGGCCTGACACGGGAATTAAAGCTGTTCAAAAATACAACAGCCTATTATCTGCAAAGGGAATGGTTTGCCGGGGTGGATGATGAATGGATAGAGCATGAGCAGCAGATTATGGATGTTCGGATCAAAGTTCAGCCGATCGAAGAATTGGTAAAAGAGTGGGCCGACCATAAAACCGGGCCTAATAAGATGATGGTTATGAGCGATCGGGGTTCCATCGACCTCATACAGGCTCATTTGAAATCCATATACGGTGAGAACCTGAATATTTATCCATCCAAGCCTACTTACCTCGAGATCATGAACCCGGCCGCCTCCAAATCAAATGCCGTCCGGTTCCTGATCGAAAGGATGGGTCTCGACCGGTCGGAGGTCATTGCCATGGGGGATAATTACAACGATAAAGAAATGATCCGCTTTGCCGGAATGGGCGTGGCGATGGGTAATGCTCCCGACGAGATAAAGGAGGCCGCTGATTATGTCACAGATACAAATAATGAGGATGGCGTAAGAAAGGCTTTGGAGAAGCTGATCTGGGGAAAGGAATAGCGGTGGGCGAACTTTTCAGGGCGGATGGCAAGAGGATCCGGCTAGATGATCTCATAGAGACGGGCCAGGTTGATCAGTTCTACGGTATTGGATATCTTTAGTTTATCGAGGATCCTTGTTTTGTGGGTGCCTACGGTCGATTTATGGAGACTGAGGATATTGGCGATCTCGGAGACGGTGCTCCCTTTCAGCATCTGTAATACCACTTCAAACTCCCTGTCGGAGAGGTCTTCAAAAGGATTGTCTTTTTGTTTTTTTGTAAACTCGCCGGAAAGGATCTCGGCAAGATTGTCGCTGATATATCTTTTACCACCCAAAACCTTTTGGATGGCATATTTGATCTCCGGGTCTTTCGAATATTTGTTTAAATAGCCATGAGCACCGATCTTCAGGAATCTTTTGGCAAAGAATATCTCCTGGTTCATCGTGAAAATGATGATCTTGAGCGCAGGATATTCTTTCAACAGGTAGGCCGTCAGGCTGAAAGACTCTGTATTCGGCATATTGATATCCAATATGAGCAGATCGAA
>PLXD01000050.1 GCA_003151295.1 Chitinophagaceae bacterium
TATAAGGTAGTTTGATCGATTCCGTATCCCCGGGAAAAAAGATCTCTTCTTCATTTTTCGCAAGCCCGATGAGCGTAAGGCTGCCGGTAAGATCCAGTTCCTGGATACTTTCCATAGCCGAATGCAACTGGCCCTTGCCGCCGTCGATGATGACGAGCTGGGGCAGCGGCTGTTTTTCTTCTTTGAGGCGCTTATATCGCCTGAAAACCACCTCCTTCATCGTCGCAAAGTCATTGATCCCCGTTACCGTCTTTACATTGAAGTGACGATAGTCCTTTTTGCTCGGCTCCCCGTTATTAAAGCATACCATGGCGGATACCGGGAAACTGCCCTGGAAATTGGAATTATCGAAACATTCGATATGCACGGGCAGTTCAGTTAATTGCAGATCTTCCATCAGCCTGTAAAGCAGCTTTTTTTTGTCCTCCGGAGATTTGCCTTCCAATTGGAGGATCTTTTTCTTCTTCAGTTCCTGCCGGAAATAGCCCACATTCTTTTCCGAAAGCTCCAGCAGCTTTTTTTTATCGCCGCCCCTGGGCACGGTGATCAGCAGGCCTTGTTCCGGGTATTCGATCGGAAAAGGAACGATCAGTTCTCCGGAATGGCTGTTGAATGTACTACGCAGGCTGGCGATACTGAAAGCCAGCACTTCTTCATCCGACTCTTCCAGGTGCGTCTCCACTTCCGTGGTATGGGTCTGCACGATCGTGCCGTTCTCTACCATCAGGTAGTTGACATATGCGAGATCGCCTTCCCTGGCTAACGAAAAGACGTCCGCATGGGTCAGGTGCCTGCTCACGATGACCGACCTGGACTGATAACTCTCCAGGTGTTCCAGCTTTTTGCGGATAAGCCCGGCTTTTTCAAATTCCATTTTCTCCGACAGTTCTTTCATCTCCTTTTTGAATTCCTGGATCAGCGGACCGAGGTTGCCTTTCAGGATATTCTTCAATAGCATCAGCCCTTCGCGGTAATCTTCGGGGGTCTGCAAGGCTTCGCAGGGACCTTTGCAATTGNNAACTTTCCTTTTTTTATATTGGTATCCGAAAGATTCAGCTGGCAGGTACGTAATTGGATATTGGTCTTCACAAAATCCAGCAGTTCCCTGACCTTGCCTACGGAAGTAAAGGGACCCAGGTATTCTGATCCGTCATTGATCTTCCGGCGCGTCAGGAAGACCCTTGGAAAGGCCTCGTTGCGGATGACGATATAGGGATAAGTCTTATCGTCCTTGAGGTTGATATTGAAACGCGGTTGGAACTGCTTGATCAGCGAGTTTTCGAGCAGGAAGGCATCCTGCTCGGAATTTACGATTGTAAATTCGATATGCCGGATACGCCGGACCAGTTCATGGGTCTTGTAGGTCGTAAAGGTCTTATTGAAATAAGAGCTGACCCTTTTGCGTAGATTCTTGGCCTTGCCTACATAGAGCAATTCTTTTTTCTCGTCGAAATATTTATAAATGCCCGGTTCCGAAGGGATCGTATGGGCTATCTGTTGAAAAGCTGAGGGTTCCATGATTATTTTTAAGGTCTATTCACCGGGATCCCAGACCACTTTTAATTGCCGGACCCGGGTCTCTTGTCCATGCGCACTGGTCATCGTGACTACCTGGAATTGTTTTTTTGACTGCCAGTACATTTTCTTTATTACGAGGGTATCGTTCTTGACTTCCCGCTTTTCCAGGTAAATGCTTCTGATTTTATCGGTGCCGTTGTCGGACTGGCTCGCCAGCACATCGACCCTTTGGAGGGCCAGGCTTTTATTGCCGGTCGAATAGGTGAAGCTCAGCAATTTAGTCGTCTCATCCATAAAGGAGGTTTCCTTGTATTCTTTATTGAAAACGGTGCTGTCCAGTTCGGGTGGCAGGAATTCCTGTGCCAGTTCGTGAAAGACGTGGGGACTGATAAAGGATGAATCCGTCTTCTTTTCTTCCGTATTGTATTTTGTGATCGCCAGGGGGGTGGAATCTACATAGCCGATCTCACCATTGAGATAATCTGCTACCGGGAAGAAAGTTTTTTTTACAGTATCTGCACCTTCTTTTCCGGTGGGGGAACTGGCCGATGGATCTTTCATGTGACAGGCTGCTGCCGATAGAAGCAAGGCTCCTGCAAGTATTAGGTATTTCACGGGTGTAAAATTAATCCATATTTTACCATATCGTCTTGCTAACTCCTATNNGGCCATATTGTCTGAAATTCTCGTGGATGGGGTATTGAGAGACATAAGTGGACAGCAGCTGGTAGCGGAACTCCGGGCCGATCTGCCAGCGCAGGTCGCCGATCTTATAGGACAGGAATGCTTCCACGGCTCCGTTCAGGTTCCATCTTCTGAACAGGGAAGGGTTCTTCGTGTAGTTGGTATAATCCGAAGTCAGGACATAGGAATTCGGGTTTAACAGGTAAGTAGGTTGTATCGTCGCAGCGATGTTCAATTGCAATCTCCCGCCACCCAGTATACGCAGTTCGAAACCGACCGGCACAGAGAGCTGGTAATATTGGTTGGTCAGGATAGCCGGTGTCTTTCTCCCTGAATTGCGGATGCCTGTAATCGAGTTTGTCGAATCCGTAGCATATCCGTAATTGGGATTTAATGCGTTCGATGCAATCTCCGGTATGGTCGCGGAATAGCTTGTCAGCGTATAGCGGATGTAATTAAACTGCAATCCCGCTTTAAGGGTGAGGTTTCGACTGACGCGGTACAGGAGGTTGCCTCCCGCTTCGAAGCCGGGGGAGGGTCTCTCGTTGAGAAGATCATTCAGGGATCCGTTCCGTGCCGGAGTAGGAGGGGCATTCATTAAGCTGGTCTTTGTGTAATCAGGGGGTCCCGTCGTTAAAATGCGATAGTTGTAGTCGGGGGTGATATACCCTTGAAGGCTATACCTGCTTCTTCGTTTCGGGGTAGGGATCAGTTGATTTATGGCATATTCTTCGAGCCAATTGTCATCATTCCGTCCTGATTCTACCACATCGATAGCAGGGGCCGGCGGAATGGGCACTCCCTTATCTGCCTGTTTCCTGTCTATTGAAATGGCCAGCAGCTTAGCCCTTGAGGCAAGTAATGGGGGAAGGCTGAGCCTGGCCAGGATCTGGTCGCTCGATTCATCGTCGGTAATTCCGTGGTCATCCGCAAAAGGATAGACCCCTGTAAAAAGGCGGCTCGGCTTGCCGGCGCCGAATGTCTTATTCGAAGCAGCTATCTGTGAAGACCCTGCTAATCCTCTATCTGCGGCCTTATTCCGTCCATCGTTGTGATCAGGATGTGTCCTGGCGGGTAAGCCTGTTTGAGGATTTGTTGGTAAATCTGTCGTTAAATCCGCCGACGGGGTCGGTTGAATATCCGGATGAACGTATTCAGGGGCCATGAGAGGTTGTTGGCCGTTTGTGACTTCATCGACCGATACAGCTTCTAAAGAGGGATCGGCAGAAGCATCTTCTGTCGAACTGACGGGTGACAATACCCTATTACCCGACCGTCCCGTGGCCTGGGCGGCAGTTCGCTGGGAGTGGGAGGAACCTGTTTTAAAGTCGGATAAAGCGGCGGATAGATTACTTTCTTTGTCTTCTTTATTTTCCTTGTCTTCAACAG
>PLXD01000141.1 GCA_003151295.1 Chitinophagaceae bacterium
AAAGGCAACATGATATGCACACCCATG
This sequence comes from Chitinophagaceae bacterium, assembly GCA_003151295.1. GTDB lineage: Bacteria > Bacteroidota > Bacteroidia > Chitinophagales > Chitinophagaceae > Puia. The sequence continues at coordinate 28 of PLXD01000141.1, forward strand.
CCCAGGGCAAGTTGCTTTCCCGTAATATCATTGAAAGTAGAAAGGGAGACTGCAACCAGGACGATGGCAAGAAGCAGGGAGAAAAAAGCCATAAGCAGCGATTCCCCGAGATATTGAATAACAAGCGTCAGCCGCGTGGCGCCTACTACCTTTTTTATTCCTACTTCCTTCATTCTCTTCGAGGCTTTCGCCGTTGCCAGGTTCATAAAATTGATACAAGCGATGATCAATATAAAAAGGGCGATCCCCGCAAAGAGCCTGACATATTCGATCCTTCCACCGGAGAGTACCCCATTTTCATATTTGCCGTGCAGATAGCCGCTGGAAAACGGCCGCATAAATAATTTCGCATTGGAATATTTGTTTTTCGACTTCATAAACTCTTCAATTTTTCGATTGAAGAGTTTGACGTCGATCCCCTTCTTTAAAACCAGGAAGGTGTTGGGGTCGCCATTATTCCAATCCTTTTCATCGGGAAAAGCATCGAGGAAGGCTTCAAAAGGCAATAAGAAATCGAATTGAACGGAAGAGTTCGGGGGCGTTCCTTCGAAAATGCCGGAAACAACAAACTATTTGGCGCGTTCCCATTCTACCTTCCTTCCCACAATGTTTTCGGTGGTATTGAATAAACGCATGGCCATCTCTTTTGAGAGGACAATCGAACTTTTATCGGACAAGACCTGGTTTTTATCTCCCTGTACCAGGGGAAAAGAGAACATATTGAAATAATCTTTGCCTGCATACATCCCGACGGCTTTGAGATATTTATCCCCCGTGGAGAGGGTATACTTCCCTGAAAAAGAGTTTTGCGTGGCTACGGCGTGTTCCACTTCCGGCATTTCCGCAGCCAGGCTGGTCGCCAGAAGGGCCGCTGTCCGATCTCCCGTTGCGATCCCCCCTGCTTCGGGCGCCTTTACCATCACCTGGAAAAGCCGGCTATTGTTTTCGTGGAATTTGTCGACATTGAGTTCATCCGTCACCCAGAGATAGATGAGCAGGGTGCAGGCCAGCCCCGTAGCCAAACCGACCAGGTTCAAAATGGTGAATTGACGATCCTTCAGGAGGTTACGCCAGGCGATCTTAAAATAATTTTTTAGCATAACGGTTTTTTATCCGGTGAATAGACAATGAAAAAACGATGACTGGGCGGTGGATGAGTTTGAGGGAACCAAGAGGATGCCAAATTTGTAATTATTTATTAACCAACGACATGCGATAATTGTTTTTTTCAAAAACTGTCCGTATCCGGTCAATGATTGTTCGTTTTTCGATGGACCGGCCCAAGCCTGAAACAGGCTCAAACACGATCCCCTCCCCGCGTTGCGACAAATGGCTTTCCAAGTCAACTTTTTGTGCTAATTTAAAGCGTATGACTACGTTGAAAGAAGAGATCAGGAGATTATCAAGTGAGGTTTTTAGTTCCGTGATCCAGGACAGGAGGCATCTGCACGCCCATCCTGAATTATCGTTTAAAGAATATAAGACTTCGGAATTTGTCAAGGCCCGTCTTAGCGAAATGGGTGTCCCCTGGGAGCCGATGGCGGGTACGGGGGTGGTCGGCATTATAAAAGGAGAAAAACCGTGCGATCGGATTATTGCACTTCGTGCCGATATGGATGCTTTGCCTATTACCGAAGGAAATGATGTTGTGTATGTCTCACAGAACATGGGCGTCATGCATGCCTGCGGTCACGATGCCCACACTGCGTCTTTGTTGGGAACCGCCAGGATACTGCAATCCCTTAAAGACAGGTTTGGGGGAACGATAAAATTGATCTTTCAACCGGGGGAAGAGAATCTTCCTGGGGGCGCCAGCCTGATGATCCGGGATGGCGTGCTGGAAAATCCCAGACCCGATCATATTATCGGGCAGCACACGATGCCGGAGATCGAGGCTGGCAAGATCGGTATCCGGGCAGGAAAGCATATGGCTTCTGTGGATCAGATAACCGTCACGGTACACGGGAGGGGGGGGCATGCCGCGCAACCGGCTCAGAATGTCGATCCCATTTTAATCAGCGCTTATATCCTGGTCGCTCTGCAGCAGATCGTCAGCCGTGCTGCTCAACCGCATATTCCTACGGTGCTGTCGTTCGGCAAAATAATCGGGAACGGATCGACAAATGTAATACCGGATAAAGTGTATCTGGAAGGAACGTTTCGGACAATGGACGAAGACTGGCGGGCGGAAGCGCATACCCGGATGAAAAAAATGGCAGAAGGCATCGCGGAAAGCATGGGTGCGACCTGCGATTTCGATATTCTCAGAGGATATCCCTACCTGGTCAATGAGGCAAAGCTGACAGAAAGGGTCGGAATTTTTGCGGAGGAGTACCTCGGAAAGGAGAAAGTGGTCGGAGTGGACATCTGGATGGCCGCTGAAGATTTTGCATATTATTCCCAGCAGGTCGACTCCTGCTTCTACCTGCTGGGAACGGGAAATAAAGAAAAGGGAATCACTTCATCCTTGCATTCCCCGACCTACAATATCGATGAGGACGCCCTGGCTATCAGTATCGGACTGATGGCCTGGTTGGCCGTCAAACAATTGGGGAATTAGAAAATCAGGAGTTTCCCAATCGGACAATCAGCAGATTATTTGCTGACCTTATCGATGGCTATCTCATCGCCGGTAAGCGTTCCGGTAACTGTTACTTTCTGTCCGATGTATTTGGAAACTTTCTTGGGATCACTGATCGTATAAACCTTATCTCCCACCACCAAAACGGGAAGGGCGCCCCCTTTAATGCATTTCTTTGCACAATCGGAATGGCCGTCGTTATTCCCCTTTGCACCGCAATGAGAATCGCTGATATAACCCGTCCAGGTACCCGGATCGGCATAGGTGGCGGTAATCGCAAAAACCAATACAAATAACATTAGAAGCTTTTTCATATTCATCATTTTATCATTAAGAAATACTTTCTATGAGTTGAATTTACGACTTTTTTTCAAAACCCGATTTCTTTTACTCCATTCAATGTCCGCCGCCCTTTTATCCTGGTCCCAGGCGGAAATAAAGGAGTGAGAATGCATAAATGATATATTTAAATACATTTATATAATTGACATATGATATTCGGGATAAAATAGCTGGATAAAAGCAGCGGGCGTTTTGCCAAGAGGGGCCGGAGAACGGTTAAATTTTATACTATTGGAAGGGTTTTGGCGTTTAAAGAGTCTTTAAAGAGTGTCATTGTCCAACTACATGAAAAACCCTATTGGAAGATTCCTTTTCCATTCCATTCTCCTGATTTCTGTCTCTTTTCCTTTACTAACCCGGGCGCAGGAGAATCTTTCTTCGGACGACTTATTTCAAATGGCGAGAAAATCGGCTTTTAGCGAACATGATTATCCGAAGGCCATCGATCTATGCAAAAAAGCATTGGAAAAAAGCCCTGATTATTCAGATATCCGGAATTTCCTGGGCAGGATATATATATGGAGCCATTTTGCGGATAGTGCAAGGCAGACTTTAAATGAGGTACTGGAAAGGCACCCTGACAACGAGGATGCGATTGCGGCCCTTGCGGACCTTGAATTCTGGAACAACCATTCGACGCAGGCGCTGGCCTACTGTGAAAAAGGCCTGGTTTATCATCCCCGTTCTCAGTCCCTGTTATTGAAAAAAGCAAAAATATTAAACGATCTCGCCCGGTACAAAGAGGCAGCAGCCATTACAGACACCTTGTTGAAATCCGATCCTAAAAACGCGGAAGCGCGGGCACTCGCTCAGCAGACAAGGTATAAATCAGCCAAAAATCAACTCGGCTTGTATTACGATTATGTATATTTCGACAAGCAATTCAACGATCCCTGGCATCTCGTTAGTATGGATTATAAAAGGCAAACCAGCCTGGGCGCTGTGATCGGCCGTATCAACTATGCCAATCGCTTTAATACCAACGGGATTCAGTTCGAAACGGACGCCTACCCGAGGATCTCAAGGACTTTCTATAGCTACCTGAATGCGGGCTATTCGCATGATGTCGGCATTTTCCCCAAATACCGTGCGGGTTTTTCCCTGTATGCCAATCTTCCTCAAAGCTTCGAGGCCGAAGCGGGATTCCGCTATTTGTATTTCAGCAGCAATACCTGGATCTATACGCTGTCCGCCGGGAAATATTATAAAAATTATTGGTTCAATTTCCGGACCTACCTCACACCCGGCAATAGCAACATATCCCAGTCCTATACCTTTACTACCCGGTATTATTACGGCGGGGCGGACGACTACCTGAGCTTGGGGATCGGTACCGGCATTTCGCCGGATGACCTTAGTAACAATATTCAATTGAATGAGAATTATCAATTGAAGTCGAATAAAATAACGGCTGGATATAATCATGCGATCAAAAAGATGCATGTGATCTTTATCACCGCTACGCTGATCAACCAGGAATATTTACCTAAAACGTATGGTAACCAATTGGACATCGGGATCGGTTATCAAAAAAGGTTTTAGGGACGCGAATTAACGCGAAGGTATTAATGATCTTAAAATGGTTTTGACAATGTCAAGGAAAAGGGTCATTCTCATATTGTTGTTACTAGTAGTATTCCTGCCGGTATGGATGTGGTTGGCCTGGTGTCTGACGCCGCGGAGGAAAATGGTCGTAGCCATCGTGGACAAAACGGTGCTTACCCCCCAGGCCCAGGAACATATTTCACTCGACTGGATATTGAAACACGAAAAATTCACAAAGAATAAGAAGGACCTGTATCGACCCGATCATGATTATTTTGGTTTTTTCCCCGGTCTGAACGACCAGTTCAAACTAAAAGGCCTGGAGCGATTTTCATCGGAACAGCTTAAAAACCTAAGCAACGATGCGGACCTGGTCTATTTCACGGACACCTATGGCATCTACAAAAACGAATGGTATAAAAAAGCAGCAGATACCGGGCGATCGGGGCTTCTCTATGGAGGTATGACCCAGGAGGATATCGGGTTGCTGGAAAACATGAAGGCCGCGCACAAACTGATGATCGCGGAATTCAATTCCATAGGTTCTCCTACGCCCGCACCGATACGAAACCAATTTGAAAACCTGTTCGGGCTGCATTGGACCGGGTGGACAGCGTGTTACTTCTCGTCCCTCGATACGGCTATCAACAAGGAATTACCGCATTGGCTGGTCAATAATTACAAACTGCAACATGGCGGCCAATGGCCGTTTCACCAGGATGGCGTAGCATTTGTGAATAACAACGAACAGGTGGTGATCCTGGAAGCCTCCACTCACCTGGCCGATCCGGTGCCCTATATAGAAAGTACCGAAACCGGCCAACGACTCCTGGATCTCCCCAAAGAGATGAAGTATCCTTTCTGGTTCGATGTGATCGATCCCGCCGCCACGCAAAATGAGATGGCTGCCAATAATGAGATAGCCGCTGATTTCGTCATTCGCACCAACCCCGCAGGCGCGGCTGAGCTAAATAAAAATCATATCCCTGCCCGTTTCCCGGCCGTGTTATTCCATCATGGGAAAGACTACCACTTCTATTATTTTTCAGGAGACTTCTGCGACAATCCCATCAGCCTGGGCACATCCTGTTTCAAAGGAATTTCGTTGTTCAAATGGCTGTTTTATGACAACAGCGATCCCAACCAGCGGGTCGGTTTCTTCTGGAGCTTTTATAGACCGATGATGAATAAAATATTCGACGATTACTACCGGTCGCTGCCCAAGAAATAAATAAGCCGTAATGGTGCATCGGCAAAATCAGTATCAGGACCCAATAAAGAGCAATCACTATCATATAACCCATCACGGGAAGGAACTGCGCAGGGAATCCGGAATGAGCTTCCTGCCTGTCGTCAATTTCTCACTCCGCCGCCGGAATTTCCCGAACGCAATATCCAAAAGCGCTTGGTTGGGATCGTCCGTAACGGGTTCCTCGTTCATATCCTTTGACAGCCTGAAAAGGTGGCCGCTGTTTAAATGGTATTCACCCATGATAAAATCGACCTGGTCAGTCTTGGTCTGTATCATAGGATAGGCGTGAATATTACGGAATCCTCTGGCCGTATCCAGGCCGGTACCCATCCATTGCGATCCGGCAGGTCGTCTGATGCCATAGGAATGATGCAAAAATGCCAGCAGGGAAGGTGTGATGTCAAAATGCGTGGATACCGAAAGAAAGATTGTTGTCCTTTTCAGGAGCGGCGAGAACAGGATCAGGGGCACATGGTAGCGATCAATTTTATTCCTCATAGGTATTTCCGGCATCCGGTGATCCCCGGTAATGAGGAAAATGGTATTTTTATAGTCCGCCCTTTTAGCGTAAGCAGCAAAAAAAGTGCGTAAGGCATCGTCCGTATAGAGGATACTGGCATATTGATCTTTAAAATTACGATGTTCATTTTTTTTCGCTTCGTCGAACCCCAGTTGGTTCATCCGTATTTCAAACTGCTGAAAATATTTATCGGGTTCATTGATCTTAAAAGGACTGTGGGTCGAGACCGTCAGGATCACGCTTAATTGCGGTTGAGCGGCATTGGACGCCCTTGTATCCAGGTAACGGCGAAATAGTTCCTTGTCGTTATACCCCCACGAAAAACCGTTGTTTGCCGGAAGCTTCGTATAACCTGCCGGAAAGGATTTTCCATCATTTAATTCATCGATACCATTCTTTTGCAAGAAGACATCCATATTATCGAAATGAGCGTCCCCTCCATAATAAAAGGAGGAATGGTAGCCGCTCTTTTTAAGCACATTGATCAAAGACAGATGGTTTGGCATCGCGTCGCCCATCTCCAGGAATCCATTTTTACCGAAAGGCAGGGACGCCAGCAGGGAAGGCAATACGGCAAAAGTCCGCCCCCCTTCGCTCAAAAAATTCTTCCAGTACAAGCTCTGTCCTGCCAGAGAATCGGTGAAAGGGGTGAAATTTCCCAGGTAAGCACCCTCATTCGTAAATGCCCTGCCCAGACCTTCCACTAATAGGATGACGATATTCGGAGGGGGCAAACCGGTATTAAAGTTCTGAGCCTTATTCTGAACCTTATCAAAGAAAGGCGACAACACATCTTTTGTACTGTCTCCATGAAAAAAGGGATAGGCTGCTTCATCCGGGTATTGGAATTCCGCAGCCCGGCCTTCTTTGCCCGTCGCATCTTCGATATAATAATCTGCATAGATATCGGTTTCGTTCTCTTCCGGGAAAAAATGGTCCAGGGATTGCCGGAAAAAATAATCCGGCTTATTCAGGACCAGGTTGGCGGCAAAATCAGATTGAAAGGGGCCGTGGCGAAGAAGGGCAGACGGGCCGGCGATGATTACGATCACCGACAATGCGGGCAATAGCAGGGCCGGTAAAAGCGGTATGCGAATGCGCTTAAATGTCCAAAGGAGTAATACGACCAACAAACCGATCATAGCCATGAAAATGAGTATCGTGCCGACAGTAATGCCGCCGGAGGCGCCGACTGTCTGTTTTATATCCTTCCATGAGTAGCCGTAAAGATCGGCTCCCAGTAAAACCAGCGCCGTAGAAAAATACCTGATCAGCATCGTATGAATCAATACCAATAAGATGATCGTTATGCTCGCTATCCATTTTGCCAGGCGCACTGACAAAAGGCAACAACCCATAAAAGGAAGGAGGAGCCACCCGTAGGCGCCCGCCCAAAACACGCCATCATTGAGAAGTTTATAGAAGAACAAGGATCCCGCATCGGCCCTGATCCCGGGGGAAGATGTATTGACCAGGAATTCGTAGCTGCTTAAAGCAATGATCACCAGCAGCCATACCAGGGATATGGCCGCGAATAAACGAACTGCTATTTTAACTTTGTCTAACATTGTCCAACATATAATTTCTCTGACGATGATAAAACGGTCTTCCTGGCGATCGTGAAATGATTCAGGTTTTTTTGGTCACAAAACCCTGCCGGGTCATCTCTCCCCAACTGTTCTTTTTCCGTAACAAATCGATGTTCCCCCTGATGGCGGACCACACTACGAAGGGATGGAACAGAAAGGGCTCCAACAGGGCCGTGAGCACCAATCGCAGGATGTCTTTCGACTGTTTGTACTGGTTATAGGTCAGGACCTCCATGAGAATGGCAAATATGGAATACAGGAACCCGAAGCAAATGATGAAACCCAGCAAAGCAAAGAAAACGGGCCAGTTGATATACCCAAGCAGGGCCGACAAAAAAAGCCCGATGATCCCGGTAAATTCGACAACCGGAGCCAAAAGTTCGAAGAACAGCCAATAAGGATAGCTCAGCATTCCCAGGAGCCTGTAACGGGGATTGAAGAACATGACCTTATGAAAACGGAGCGTTTCGATGGTGCCTCTTGTCCAGCGGTTGCGTTGCCGTCCAAGTATCTTATAAGATACGGGCGCTTCCGTCCAGCAAAGAGGATCGGGAATACAGGTCACTTTATAAGGCTCTTTTCTCTCTTCCATATATCTGCGCATACGGACCACCAGCTCCATATCTTCTCCTACCGTTTTGTGGTTGTAACCGCCGCAGGCGATCACGATCTCTTTTTCAAATGCGCCGAAGGCGCCGGAAATCAATAGCAATCCGTTCAGCCTGCTCCAGGCCATACGTCCCAGCAGAAAGGCACGTATATATTCGAGGGCTTGCACCCGGGGAAGGAATTGATCGGGGAGGTTGACTTTTTCCAGCCTCCCGTTCCGGATCAGGCAGGAATTTGCAATCCGGACTACCCCACCGGAAGCAATGACGCGGAAACCCGTTTCTTCCAGGAAGGGCTTAGCCATTTTCAGCAGGGCATCCTGCTCCAGTATGCAGTCCACGTCTATGCATACGATATAAGGCTTGCCTGCAATATTGATTCCTACATTGAGCGCATCCGCCTTACCGCCGTTCTCTTTATCTACTACGATGAGTTTATGGAAAACAGGGTTGGCGCTTTTATATACGCCCCTGACCTTTTGGGTGGCTATCTGCTGGTGTACGAAGAAATCGATCTTATGGAGGTCGTATTCTGCGATCATTTTCTGCAGGGAATCATCTTTACTCCCGTCATTGATGATGATCACTTCCAGGTTATTATAATGGATAGACAGGAGCGACCTTATATTATCGACGACCGTGGCAGCTTCGTTATAAGCCGGCGCCAATATGCTCATCCCCGGTGCGTTTGCAGAAACCGCCAGGATCCTGTAATCCGTGAACCGGTTTGCCCGGAGATAATGGCGGACTGCGCCAACAGCAAATAACCCGATGAAAAGATAAAATCCGAGCAGGACAATAGAATATAGTAAAATGCCATAGTAGAAAAAGTCAAATATTATTTTTTGCCAACTCATGCTGCTTTTTCACTTTTTGCCTGCCTGATAATTTCATTCCATGGA
>PLXD01000195.1 GCA_003151295.1 Chitinophagaceae bacterium
TACATTCACATTATGCCAGTTAGGCAACTTACCTTCCTGTGTCCAGTCCGCCGTATTGCGATGTATCTTTTTTGCCAGGTCCAATAGCCAAGCCTCTCCGGTAAGGTTGTACAGCCAATAGATGCTGTAAAGATTATCCCCTCCCCGGCTGTTCTCCCAATAGATCTTCAGTAGTTTGTCATCCGGCACAGTAGTCTGCCAATGAAAATAGCTGGTCATGAAAGTGATGACCCTTTTGTCACCGGTATATGCGTAATAGGATTGCATGCACCACAGCATCAGCATGTTGGGCCAAAGATCCGGTGTAGCACCCCTATTCGCCTGGTGCTCATTGTCCACGACGCGGGGCCCGAAGTAGCCGTCGGAGCCCTGGCTCTGAAATACCTTTTCCAGCCAGTCTTTCGTGTTATTGATCATGCGCTCATCCTTCAACAGGTAAGCGAGGTCCCCATACCCTTTCAGCCAGTAAGGCACTTCTTCCCAGCCATGGTCGCCCTGCCCGTTCCCGCTATACCAGGCATTGTTCTTCTTGTCCAGCCAGGCGCTGATGGCATCGAGATGACCGGCAAGTCCATCCCGCTCCAATTCCAGGCATTTCAGGATCCAGCCCCCCGGACGAATACTGCCGGGAGGAAGTTTAATAAAAGAGAGAGGTGCAAGAGGCGCTCTATTGCTCGTGTAAAAAGAGTTCCGGTGGTCTGTAGGAGGACGCTTGCAATTTAGAAAGAGTACAGGGTCATTTTTCTGTGCCATCGATAGCCCGTTATCAAATATTACTGCTACAAAGATGAATCCTGCTGTTAATCTGCCTAGGCGGTTTACCCCCTTATACTTCATGCTAATCGTTTGAAACATAACATTACAAAAAAAATCCCGGCCGGTGTGCGGGAAACGGGTTTAAATTTCAGGCTTGACCGAAGCCGCATCCGATTTAGCCGTTGCTTCAATGTCTTCCCCATCGGGGATCCTGTTATGCCACCAGCTCGCGAGCGAAGATCCTGTCATATTCATCACCGGCCCGAAGACGGCCGGCGCCAGCCCTACCGTGGCCAGTTTTCCCATCGTGAGGGCCAGGCCCGAAGCCAAGCCGGCATTTTGCATGCCCACTTCCAGGGAGATGGTGCGACTATCCCGCTCGGAAAAACGCAATAACCTGCTCACCCAGTAGCCCAGGAAAAAGCCGATCAGGTTATGCATCAATGTCGCCACCACCAGCAGGGCGCCGACCTTTAAAAGGCTTTCGCGGCCGGCGGCGGTAATGACGATAATGATCAGCGTAATACCGCCCATAGAGACCAGGGGCAACACCTTGTCAAGCCATTTGAACCTACCCCGGACCAGGTAATGGAACAATAATCCCGCGATGATAGGCAGGATCACAATTTTAATGATATCCGTGAGCATCGACATAAAATGTACTTCTATGAAACGGCCGGCAAGCAGGCGCATGAGCAAGGGCGTCAGGAAAGGAGCCAGCAGGGTCGAAACAGCCGTTACCGATACGGACAGGGCGAGATTGGCCCTGGCCAGGTAAGACATCACATTCGATGCGAGNNATGCCCGCCGCTATTTCGGAAGGGAAATTAAAAAGATTGGCAATCAGGAATCCCACCATGGGCATGATCACATAATGACAGACGACACCGGCAAGGACGGCCTTGGGCATCCGCAATACCCGTGCAAAATCTTTCAGGCTGAGTTCCGTGCCCATCCCGAAAAGAATGATCTGTAAAAGCGGAACGATCAGGGCCGAGAGCTTGAAGTCGCCGATCTTCACAAAATAGCGGGGATAATAGAGGGCAACGCTTATACCTGCGAGGATCATGACGGTAAACGAGAACCCTTTCAGAAAAGAATGCCCCCTGAACGCAATAGCCAGGCTTAACAGAGCCGGCATCAGGAACCATCCTCCCAATTCATGATTGCCGGTCAACGTGATAATGGCATAAACTACCAGGAAGGCCAGTGCCAACCCATATAAGATCGAATAGACAGGACGGCGGGATATTGTCATATGGAAAAAAGTTCGCTATATCAATGAGCGATCAATATAGCGAACTTCGATATTCCTTCAAACTTATTTTTTACCGGCGAACGGTTAACTCCAGGTGCGGTCCCATGACTTTACGGCATCCCATTCAGGTGTAGGACCGAAATAATTCTTGTTGTCCGGGTCCTGGTGCTGTTTGATCATATCCTCATTCAATTCCACACCGAGTCCCGGTGTATCGGGAACATGAGCGAACCCTTTTTCGAAGAGGGGTTTCCCATCTTTAGTCCTTACAAAATCGCTCCAGTAAGGCAGGTCGAGAGAATGATGCTCCAGCGCCACAAAGTTCTGGGTGGCCGCCGCGCAATGTACATTAGCCATAAAGGATATGGGCAGGCCCGCGAAATGCNNAATAGCCATGGCCACTCCCTTCTCTTCTGCATAGTCGCCGATCTTCTTGGTTTCGAGCAGGCCGCCGGCAGTAGCAAGGTCGGGATGGATAAGATCGGTGGCGTGCATATCGATCATTTTAATAAAATCTTCCTTGAGGTAGATATCTTCTCCCGTATTGGTCGGCGTGTCGATGGCGCGGGTAATCTCTTTCCACTCATCCATCATTTGCCAGGGAATAAGATCTTCGAGCCAGGCCAGGCGGTATGGGTCGNNCCTAAACGAATCGCATTGTTCATATCGAAATGACCGAAATGGTCCGAGGCGAGCGGCACTTCATAGCCGATGACATCCCGGACCTGGACCACATATTTGGCCATTTCTTCGAGTCCTTTGGGCGTGATCTGGATCTGGGTAAAAGGGTGTTGGGTGGCGCCATAGCTCATCGGCGCCATATTCCATTGCTTCTCCACATCCCAGAAATTGGTACCCACGATCGTACCGGGTATTTTCCGGATCAATTCGATGCCCAGGTCCATCTTCAGGAAGGTGAAACCCTTACCCTCGAGACGGTCTTTGAGTTTGGCCACGAATACCTTGGGATCTTCTTCTTCAGGAGTATCGGCGTATAATCTTACCCGGTCGCGGTATTTCCCCCCCAGCAATTGGTAACAAGGAACATTATAGGCTTTGCCGGCCAGATCCCAAAGGGCCATCTCAACGGCGCAGACGCCCCCGCCCTGGCGTCCGGGGCCGCCGAATTGCTTTATGCGTTTAAAGATCTGCTCCACACTGCAGGGGTTCATGCCCATGATCCTGCTTTTGAGGAAGAGCGCATATCTCCAGTCTGCCCCATCTCGCACTTCTCCATATCCGTAGAGGCCCTGGTTTGTGTCGATACGGATGATCGTACAGCGACCGGTAGTGTTCATAGCGGTGGTATAGCGCATATCCGTGATTTTGAGATCGGAGGGGGCCGAGAACCGGTTGACCTTCGAAGTGCTGTGCGCCAATGTATCCTCGATAGGCGCAAACATGAAACCGCCCAAGGCCAGTCCGCCCAGCGCTGTCTTCTTCAGGAAAGACCGGCGATCGTTCCCGCCGCCGCTGCTCTTCCCGGAGGAGAGATCTGTCTCCGGGTGATCTGCATCCCCACCGTTTTCCCGCAATCCGATCCTGGCTAAATATTTCTGTGAAGGTGTCATGATAGAAACTGTTTAAAGAATGATTAAATGTCCTTGCTTTAGATAATTTTATTCCCCGGTTTAAAGAGTTTAATGTAGGACTAATTATCATGGACGACCTAGCATTATTTATCCATTACTTATCATATTTTATCTGGAACTCCCCTATATGCCCATCCCTATCCTGCCCGTCCGGCGCTTTTTGCTGGCAGAAATAAGGCCCCCGTACACGAAAAAGGCCATTCTCTGGCTGTTATACATAACAAAAAGGGATTTTCTACGTTCCTGAATCGTAGTTTTCCGCTGCACTCCGGTTCGGCGGCCGATTCGTATGATAAACCAATTTAATAATCAGCTTCCATGAGATGTTTCCTGGTATTTCTATCAGCTTTTTTCTTTCTGAATAGTTTTTCACAATCAACGCAGCCGACACAGCCAATAAAGACGGCACAGGCGANNCGTGCCGACAGGTTCGTCTTGCCGCAAAAACTCAAGTTTATACTGGTTCGACAGGAAATACCATCCCATCTATTACACCGAAAAACTGGGACGTCATCCCCAATTCCCCTTCCTGCAGGAAATAAACGGCGTGAACACTTCCGCTCTATTCGTTAAGTCCATCAACGATGCCGGCAATCAGCAAAAATATGCCAGGGAGTTCAAGGCCTTCGATCTCCTGCTTCACAATTCGGGATTCATCAAAGGATATAAAGAACTGTCTGAAGCCAATGTGGAAAACACTTTTATTAGCAGGAAAACAATAGGCAACCTGGGATTCTATGATAAGGTCAAAGACCATATCGATTACATTTATGTACGGCTTAACCCGGCCGGTGAACCGGCTAAAGGCGTTGCCGCCTGGAAACTGACGAATGCCAATGGTTGTTCTTTTTATATCCTTCATACCTGCGGAAATGCATTTTATCCCCTTCCTGAAACCGGGGTTGCTGAAAAAACCAGCGAGGATTCCAACTCCGGCCTGGCTCAGTTCCCTGTTTCTTCCCAAGGCGGCGGATGTTGCAAGACAGTGACCATCGAGAACAACATCAGCCCGGTCGACCTTAAAAATGATACTGTCAACAGGCCCCTTCATATAAGGGTCAATTTTTATCAGGGAAGGATCGTCTCATCGGGAGGCAAACAGGATACGCTGGTGACCCTGCTTTATCATATCGACACGGTCAGATCCTTTAAAGATATTACCGGCAAACGATTAAAAATATACGCGAGTTCCCAATCCGACAAATTGCTGATCTGCCAGGACACCGTATTAAAATACTATACGCATATATTTGTACCCGATACGCTGAAATCCAGCCCGCTCGAAACCATACAATTCGTGATTTCGGATACTACTTACACCTATAAAAAGGACAATCACCAAAATCCTCCCTGCGCCAATAAATGGGAGATCGCCCTGGACGGCGGTATTTCCTTTAATACGATCCCGCGCTTTGATAATGCCCTTACCCATTCGCAAACGGACGGATCGCATTTCGCCGGAACTTTCGCTATTTCCCGGATATTCAAACCCTGGTTCCAGCTCGGCGTCTCGGCTTCCTATATTAAATTATCCTACCAGGACGATATTGCCTATCCCGGTTCTATCGCAGGGACTTATAACAAGGTCACGCCGGGCAAGCCCATCATACCCATCCAGTTATTCGGGCAGTTCAATATCGGCAGGCAGATCGGCTGGCAGGCAAACGTCAACCTTTCCGCCGGTTATTCCTTCGTCGGCGGCGGCGATATCACAAATAGCGGGAATACGCTTACTACCAAGCCTGATATGAAGGGCGGATTTACCGCCGGCTTTAAAATGGGGATCGCCTATTATTTCACCTGTAAGTTCGGCCTGAGCCTCTCCTTCAACGGTCAATATTTCGATAACAAATCGGCCCTGATGGATTATCACCTGTTCGCCCTCCCGATCACCGGGGGGATTAGGATCAGGTTTTAGAACAAAACAAACACAACGCTAAGTTAGCCGGGGAGAAAAAGAACCGACGAGCCAGAAAACCAACTGATTAGTATGGAAGTGTCAGAGGTATCAGGTCCAAAAACAGCTATCCATGTGGCTCCTGAATCTTCAACCTCGATTCCATGTGAAGTCCATTCGTCCTTTATCCTGTCACCTCTTCCATGATCACAGGTAATTATAAAAGTCGTTTTATCTTTATAATCCGGCATTGTTTGAATTGAGAGGTTTTATGAAGTTCCTGGTCACGTTAAAATTTGGTATTGGACAGTTGAAAAGGCTGATTTATTAACGGGGAGTATCGGTGACAATCTCCTTTTGATTTCCAGTTGTCTGATTTTTAAATGATCCCGATTAACCGTGGAAGTGTACAGCAAGTGTACAGCCGGAATTTGCATAAAGTCTCATGACTTTGGACCCGGAGCCCTGCGTTGTTATAGTTGCCTGATTACCGGCACCTGATGTTGTTAACAGTGCAGAACTAATGCCAGTACTTTGAATTGGCGAACAAGTGGTGTGAGTTACTCTGTTGGAAGGTTTTCGGCTTTCCTTTTACCCGATATTGGAAGAGCTATAAGATCGCCCATGAATTGGGTCTTATTTGTTGCAGGCATATTCCAAAAATAGTACATTCGCTCTCCGGGTTTCATTTTAAAACCTGTAAATATTTATTATGGCAGGACTCTCCATCTGGGAAAAAGAAAGCTTCTTCGCGCCGCGGGATATTGTCATCGCTGGCAGCGGGCTGGTAGGCTTATGGAGCGCTTATTTTCTCAAAAAAAAGAATCCTGCCCTTTCGATCGCCATCCTGGAAAGAGGCATGATCCCTACAGGAGCCAGCACGAGGAATGCCGGTTTTGCCTGCTTTGGAAGCGCGACCGAACTGATCGCAGATACTATGACGCTGGGAGAAGACCCCATGCTGGAGCTCGTAGAGATGCGCTACAAGGGATTGAAGAAGATCAGGAAAATATTTGGCAACAAAGCGATCTCTTATGAACGATACGGCGGATACGAACTGATTTCCGAACAACAGGGTATGGACATGGATATCCTGCGCAGCAACATCGACCGGCTTAACCGAAAGATGAAAAAAATAGTTAAAAAAGAGAAGACCTTCCGGCTAAACGACGATAAAATAAAAGAGTTCGGGTTTGCAGGTATCCAACACCTGATCGAGAATCCGATGGAGGGACAGTTGCATTCCGGCAAGCTCTGCCTGGCCCTCCTAAAAGAAGTGCAATCAATGGGTGTGCTGGTCCTGAA
Source organism: Chitinophagaceae bacterium (assembly GCA_003151295.1). GTDB lineage: Bacteria > Bacteroidota > Bacteroidia > Chitinophagales > Chitinophagaceae > Puia. The sequence continues at coordinate 6,809 of PLXD01000195.1, forward strand.
TAATAGTCCCATCGAGGGCTTTGATAAAGTCTCCGATGGTGTCCTGCTAAAGACCCACAACCCTTTTATCCGCTCTTCCGGTAGCCAGCCTGCCGTCGAATCCCTCTCCTTTTTTGCAAACCAGCTACTGATATGCACCAATGCGTTCGCCAGGCAGTTACTTCCGGACCTGGATGTCCAGCCTGCAAGAGGACAGGTACTGGTCACTTCCCCTATTGAAGGGCTTCCTTTCAGGGGTTCTTTTCACTTTGACGAGGGATTCTATTATTTCCGCGATCTTGGCGGCCGTGTCTTGCTGGGAGGAGCCCGCAACAAAGATTTCGAAGGGGAACAAACCTATGAGCAGGCCGTAACGGACCCCATACAGCAAGAATTAGAGCGCTTCCTGCGCGACACCGTCCTGCCAGGTAAGCAATTCAGCATCGAACAACGCTGGAGCGGGACGATGGCAATGGGAAAAGAAAAAATGCCGGTCGTTCAGGCCGTAGATAATAATATATTCTGCGCTGTCCGCATGAGCGGAATGGGAGTCGCCCTGGCGCCCATGATCGGGGAAAAAGTAGCAGGACTGATGAGATAAGGGGGTCCGTTCCCCCTAGCCGACTATACTGAATTTTCCTCTTTCCGTAAACGATTTTCCTCTTTTCGAAAATACAAAAAGCATTGTAAATCATAGCTTTGTGCCAGAATCGTGATCAATCGATCCCGCTTAATTCCTGATCGATCGTACTAAATTAATAATCAAGATTTTCCTTAGCATAAATCAATGAGAAAGAAAACAACGCTAGTGGTCATTTCCATAGTCCTTGCAATCGCTATTTTTTCCGCCTGCTCCAAACTGCTTCCCCATTNNCTGCGGGCCAATAAGCCTTTCCAGTGCTCAAAGCGTAGTTTTTGTACAAGGTAACGACCAATTTTTTGCTATTCGTACGGCAACAACAGGGCTCGGTCCCTATTTCGTTTCTACCGGCTGTGGTACCTGCCATTCCAGCGACAACAGGGGCCACCCCTTTACCATTCTGACCCGTTTCGGGCAAACCGACAGCACAGAAAATAAGTTTTTAGCCGAAGGTGGCCCTCAACTGCAAAACGCCAACCTGCCGGGTTTTCAGCCCCAACAAGTCCCGCCTGGGGCTACCAGTTCCAAATTGATTGCGCCTATTACTGCCGGGGTCGGTTTCCTGGAAGCGGTACCCGATTCGGAGATCCTGGCGATGGCAGCAGCCAATGCAAATAATGCCGATGGTGTCCGCGGCCATCCTAATTACAACTCCATTCCCTCTTATGTTACGACGTTACCCGGGGCGATCCCCAGGGCCGACGGAAAATATATCTGCCGTTTTGGTCGCAAGGGATCTACTTATGATCTGCTACAGCAGGTAGCGACGGCATATAACCATGACATGGGCATTACGTCCAGCTTTATGCCGTTTAACCCCTATAATTATCTTGATCAAACGGCTCCGGCCTCGCCCTCAACACCGGAAGTTGATAACACGACCTTAAATTCTGTAGTATTTTATGTGACCTGTTTACAAACACCCGTACAACGAATTGCTACAGATTCTACCGTATTATACGGCAACCAGGTTTTTATAAATATCGGCTGCGAAACCTGCCATAAAAAAAGCTTGACGACCGGGCCCTCTCCCATTGACGCCCTGGCCTACCAGACATTCAATCCCTTCACGGATTTGCTGGTGCACGACATGGGGCCTGGATTGGATGACGGCTACACCGAGGGAAATGCAAAGACTTCCGAATGGAGAACGACGCCATTATGGGGTCTGGGTCTGGCCCCCAGCGTACAGGGCGGCTATTCTTACCTATTGCATGACGGAAGAGCGCATAGTATTCAACAAGCCATTCAGATGCATGGCGGTGAAGCTGCCGCCAGCGCGACGCGATTTAATAATCTTTCGGCAAAAGACGAGAACGCGTTACTTGCCTTTCTGAAATCATTATAATTTTTTATGGAAAGAAAAGAATTTCTTAAAACCTGCAGCTTTGCCTGTTTAGGCGGAACCCTGTTCGCCGCTGTTTTGGAAAGTTGCAGTGGTTCGGCNNATCCGACCTGGTAGTACCTGTTTCCTCTTTCCTGGTAAAAGAAAATAAATACAGAAGCTATATCGTAGTCAATAACGATCAATTGAAATATCCGATCTGCCTCTACCGGCTCCGTGAAAACGAGTATTCGGCATTATCCATGCGTTGCCCGCACCAGGGCGCCGAACTGCAGGTATTCGGCGACAGGCTGCAATGTCCCGCACATGGCAGCGAATTCACCAATAAAGGCGTTGTGAAGAACGGGCCGGCCGATACCAATTTGAGAACCTTACCCGTGTCCATTCAAAATAACCAGATCAATATCTCCCTGAAATGAATCGTCCATAACAAAATTAACAGATGAAAATATCTATATTCTTTTTACCGCTGGTCGTTTCCTTTTTCCTATTCACCGATACGAATGCCCAGATCGATAGCAGTTTACTGAAAACTCCCGCTGCTGCCGACTCCGCAAAACGCGGCCTGACGATGGATGCCATCTATAACAGGCCCTTCTTAAAACTAGGGAAAACGCCCGTTTCAATCGGCGGATACATGGAATCAAACTGGCAATATGCTTCGACCTCCGGAATCACCGTAGGCAACCAATTCCAGTTCAGGAGGTTCAGCCTGTTCGTGGCTTCCTCGATTACCAAAAGGATCCATTTTTTGTCGGAGATCGAATATGAAAATGACCCGACCGGTGACGCGGGCGAATCCAATAACGCACCCTCGTTCGAAATAGAATACGCCGCCCTGGACATAGAATTCCACCCTTTGCTGAATTTCCGGGGCGGAATGATCGTGAACCCCATCGGCGCCTTTAACCAAAATCACGATGGCCCCAAATGGGAGTTTACTTACAGACCTATCGCCATGACGCAAATGTTGCCTGATACCTGGAGCAATATGGGCTTTGGCCTTTACGGTAAACAGTATATCAAAGACTGGATGTTCGGTTACGAATTCTATCTGACAGGAGGCTTTAATGACTCCATTATCGACAACCCACAAGGCAAAATTTTTTTACCCGCTGCGAAAAGCAACCCATCGCGATTCGTTTCCACATCCAGCGGAGAGCCGTTGTTCACCGGGAAGATTTCCATCCGGAAAGAAAAAATAGGCGAACTCGGATTATCATATATGGGCGGCTTATATAACACCTGGAGGATCGAGGGGACGCCCGTAGACAATAAAAGAAGCGTGCGTGTCTTCGATGTCGATTACAATACCACACTGCCTGTATTAAAAACCAATATCGTCACGGAATGGGCCTGGATATTTGTAGACATCCCCCCGAATTATATACAACAGTACGGCAACAAACAATTCGGTGGCTTCATCGATATCGTCCAGCCCCTTGTAAGAGGGAAGATCCTGGGATGGGACAACGCCTCGTTCAACCTCGCAGTACGCGGGGAGTATGTTGACTGGAACCTTGGAAATTTCACTTCAACGGGAACCAGGATGTACAACGATCTATGGAGCGTCATGCCCGGGGTCAGCTTCCGGCCGACTCCTCAAACCGTATTGCGGTTTAATTGCCGCCATCAGAGGTCAAGAGATATTACCGGCAATACGATCGGCGCCAACATAGGCCCGACCGGTGCATTTAGTTTTGGACTCTCGACCTATTTCTAACTTGTTTCCAACTTAGGCGCCGCAGGCGATCCCATGTATACAAGACTGGTAATAAGCGTGTTACCAGCAAAAAGGATTGACCTACACAATAAAAACGTACCCGGCCGCTTCGCATTCACCTAATTTAATCACTTTTTAATGCTGATAATCAATTCGTTAGGAGATCATTAACAATCTTAGCGGTCGATTTTAAAGAGGAAATACTATAATTTTACTAAATTTCCCATGCCCTTCTGTGTCTGTTCTACCATTCGACTTTTATAACTGAATGAGAATACGTTTATAAACCCAAGATCCATTCGGCAATTAAAAAACAAATATTTTCGGATGAATCGCAGATCCATCCGGTAACTAAAAAAGACAAAATTAACGGATGAAATATAATAGATTAAAAATTACAGGGAGTTCGGTTTATAAAATGATCTATCGGTTAAATAGTCTCAGGGCGATTCATAGCTTTCTACTCGTTTTATTTCTTCTCATCTTATCGTCTTGTTATACCTATGCACAGAACGCAAACGATACCACAACAAATTTAACGCTCCGGCAATGCATCGATTTTGCTATGCAGCATGAGCCGACCACGCAGCAGTCGGTCATTAACGTATCCATTGCCAAAGTCAACAATGCCATCAATCTCGCGGGATGGCTGCCCCAGGCCAATATCTCGGCTAATCTCATCCACTATACTACGCTGCCCACGACTTTCAGTAATAATTCGGGGACGATTACGAAGCTACAGACAGGGGTGATCAATACCGTCAATCCGATCGGATCCGTTACGCAAACCATTTTCAACCCGTCCCTTTTGTATGCCGCAAAGAGCGCTCCGCTCTATGTGCAGCAAGCCGAACAGATCACCGACAGCACCAGGATCGAGATCATTGCCGCAGTCAGCAAGACCTTTTACAGCCTGCTCCTCACACTGGAGCAGATCAATGTGCTGAAGGAAGATACTGCCCGACTCACGAAGAATGTCAGCGATACCTACCACCAGTATGTAGGCGGTATTGTCTNNCCGATTACGACGAGGCGGTCATCTCACTCAACAACTCGAAATTCCAGTTGAAACAGAGCACGGAAAGCATTACCCCTCAATATGCTATGCTCAAGCAGGTTATGGGTTATCCGCCGGCAAAACAGTTCAACGTTATATACGATACGGCCCGCATGATGAACGACATCAGCTTTGACACAACCCAGGGGCTGCAGTATGAAAAACGGATCGAATACCAGGAGCTAATGACGACGAAAAAACTGCAGGGTCAATTGATCGACTACTACCGGAAAGCGTGGCTGCCGACGGTCGGCGCTTTCTTCGACTATGACTACGAATTTCAAAACAACTCCACCGGGGGACTTTTTTCGCAGGCATATCCGTATTCTTATCTGGGTCTGTCCCTGACCATGCCGATCTTTACCGGCTTCGCCCGAATCAACAGTGTTAAAAAGGCCCGGTTGCAGTATCAACTGCTGGAATGGGGCGAAGTGGGCCTCCGGTCGCAAATCTATACCGAATACACGACTGCATTGGCAAACTATAAAAGCAACCTATATAATCTCGATATCTCCAGGGAAAATGTCGCCCTGGCCAAAAAGACCTATGATATCGTATCGTTGCAGTATCAGCAGGGTGTCGTCGCCTACCTCAATGTGATCACTGCGGAATCAAACCTGATCACCTCGGAGATAAGCTATCAGAATGCCTTGTTCCAACTATTGTCAAGCAAGGTTGACCTGGAAAAATCAATGGGTGTTATTACGGTTCGATAATCATTATTAAGGTTCGTTAATCAATTAAGTATAAAATAAATTATCTGTATGAGCAGACTGGCATTGACCCTGGTTTTAATTAGTGGGCTGGCATTTTTCTCCTGCCAGCAAAAACCGCCGGCCCCTAATCCACCTACACCCGTTAATCTCTTCACGGTTAAGTCGGAGCCCGTCCTGTATTATGACAACTACCCGGCCACCACCCAGGCATTGAGCCAGGTGGATTTACACGCGCAGGTCACGGGGTATATAACCGGGATCTTTTTTACAGAAGGCACCCACGTCCATAAAGGACAGAAATTATATATAATAGACGAACGGCTTTACAAGGCGGCCTACGACCAGGCGGAAGCGAATGTAAAAGTAGCCCAGGGCAACCAGGTCCAGGCCCAGCAGGATGCCGATCGTTATCAGTACCTGATCCAGCATAATGCCGTGGCCAAACAAACGCTCGACCATGCGGTCATCGCATTGCAAAATTCCAAGAGCCAGACCGAGGCGGCCCAGCAGGCGGTGAAAACTGCGGCGACCAATATGACCTACTCAATCATTACCGCTCCTTTCGACGGGACGATCGGTTTCAGCCAGGTCAAACTGGGTAACCTTGTTTCCGTCGGTACGACCGTCCTCAACACCGTCTCCACCGACAACCCGATGGCGGTCGACTTCCTGATCAACGAAGCGCAACTGAGTCATTACCAACAGCTGCAAAGGGAAAAGCAGCATCAGGTGGACTCCCTGTTCACCATCGTGCTTCCCGATCATTCCACCTATTCGCATACAGGTCAGATTTCGGTCATCGACCGGGCCGTCGACCCCCAGACCGGTACGATCCGGGTCCGGCTCGTTTTTTCGAATCCCCGGCTCGACCTGCGCGCGGGCATGAGCTGCGTGGTCCGCGTACACAACCTGGAAACGACTCCGCAGATCGTCATCCCCGGCAGGGCCATCGTCGAACAGATGGGTGAATATTTCGTGTATCTCGCAAAAGACACCGTGATGCACAGCACCACCGATTCGACCGCCGGAAAAGCAACGCCACCGACCGATCAGAAAGACGGCGACTCCCGCAAAAAGTCCTCCTCCGACTCCACTGCAAAACAAGCCCCGAAACTCAGGGCGTTACAGGTGAAGGTCGAGACAGGACAGACCATCGGCTCCAATATCCTGATCAAGTCGGGTTTGAAGGAGGGGGATCGGATCGTAGTCGACGGTGTGCAGGCCCTGCATGACGGGTCACCGATCACCACCACCGCCAACAAACAGGGACCCGGCCAGCCTGGACGAGGCGGCCGCTAAGGCCGGTAGGGCGCAAATAATAAGTAGAGTAACAAAGGGTAATATTTGATACAAAATATCTATGATCGCTAATACTTTCATTAAAAGGCCGGTAACCGCTATCGTTATTTCTATCGTGTTAGTGCTCACCGGCGCTATCTGTATCGTTGTCCTGCCAATCGACCAATATCCGGATATCACCCCTCCGATCGTACAGGTCAACGGCCAGTTCACCGGCGCAGATGCACAGACGGTAGAACAGACCGTCGCCACTCCCATAGAACAGCAAGTGAACGGTACGCCGGGCATGGAATACATGCAGAGCAACAGTACCAATAACGGCCTGATGTCGATCAATATAACCTTCAACATCGGTACCGATATAGATGTCGCCGCCCTGGATGTTCAAAACCGCGTCAGCATTGCCACCCCCCTGCTACCGGCCGTCGCCAGCCGTCTCGGCATCACCGTCCGCGCGGTCAATCCCAGCATGCTGATGATGGTGGCCATCTATGCCCCAAGAGGCACCCATAATATCACTTTCCTGGACAACTATGCCAATATATTCGTACAGGATGCCCTGCTGCGCGTTCCGGGAGTCGGGACCATCACCCGGTTCACGGATGACTTCAGCATGCGGGTCTGGATGAACCCCCAGACAATGGCTGCTTATAGCCTGACACCCCAGGACGTTATCAACGCCCTCAACGCCCAGAATGTCCAAGTGGCAGCCGGCTCCGCAGGCACGCCTCCCCAGCAGAAGACCCAGACCTTCGAAATCGGCATCCTCGTCAATGGGCGGCTAAGTAAAGTGAAGGAATTCGAAAATATTATCGTCAAGACGATCCCCAGTACCGGCGAGCTGGTCTACTTAAAGGATGTAGCCCGCGTCGAACTGGGGAAGTTCACCTTCGCCAGCAACTCCTTCGTAGACGGTCAGCGGGCTTCCTACCTGCAGATCTACCAGTCTCCCGGCAGCAATGCCCTCCGAACGGCCGATGGCATCTATAAGGAGCTGGCACAACTGAAACAATTCTTTCCCGCCGACGTCGAATACAAGATCCCTTTTGAATCCGTTACCGTGGTAAAAGTTTCCATGTCAGATGTCGTAGATACTTTATTGATGACGCTGGGACTGGTGGCTCTCGTGGTCTTCCTCTTCCTGCAAAACCTGCGGTCTACCCTCATCCCGGTACTGGCCATTCCGGTATCCATATTCGGGACCTTTTGTTTCTTCATTCCTTTGGGTTTCACCATCAATACCCTGACTATGTTCGGCTTCGTGCTGGCCATCGGGATCGTGGTGGATGACGCGATCATCGTCGTGGAATCCGTCCAGCATTATATAGACAACGAGCATATGTCCCCGAAGGAAGCCACCTATTTTGCCATGAAGGATATCTCGGCGCCAGTCGTCGCCATCGCCCTCATCCTGGCGGCCGTCTTCGTTCCCGTCGGCTTCATTCCCGGCATCGTTGGCCGCCTCTATCAACAGTTTGCCATTACCATCGCTATCTCTGTTCTCATTTCGGCCTTTATCGCCTTATCCCTGACGCCGGCCCTCTGTACCCTGCTGCTGAAGCCTTCCAAGCCGAAAGAAGAAGCCCGGGGGCTCAATAAACTTTTCATCCGCTTCAACAACTGGTTCCAGCGAGTGACCGATAAGTATTCCGATGGGGTCAACCGCTCCATTAAAGGATCACGCTATATTCTGATCCTGCTGATATGTGTCTGCGTAGGCGCTTTCTTCCTTTTCCGGGACAAGCCTTCCGGTTTCATTCCCTCGGAGGACGATGGCAATATTTATGTCACCTTCCAGTTGCCGCCCGCTTCTTCCACCAGCCAATCCGTTGCCCTCATGCAACGCCTGATGAAAGTCGTGGCGGAAACACCCGGCGTAGCACATTATGCCGCGCTGTCCGGCCTCAACGTCATCACCAACGCCACCAACTCCAACTGCGGCACCATCTATTGCCAGCTCAAGCCCTGGGATGAACGTCATGCTTCAGACGAGAAAGTACCCCGCATTCTCACCGTCCTGCAGGGCCGCATCGCCGATGCGGGCATCCGCAATGCCAATGTCGAGGTCATCCAACCCTCCCCTATCCCGGGGATCGGCGCAGGAGTCGGCTTCAGCTTCCAGATCGAACAACGCAGCACCAACGACGATCTCCATGCCTTCGAAAATGTTGTACAGAAATTTGTAGCCGAGGCCAACAAAAATCCCGCCATTGCAGGCGCTTATAGCTTCTACTCAGCGAAAACACCGGGTTACAATCTCACCGTTGACCGCGACAAGTGTGAGAAGCTAGGAGTCAATATCGCCGATGTGTTCACCACGATCCAGGCATTTATGGGCAGCCTCTATATCAACGATTTCACTACCTATAACCGGACCTTCCACGTAGTCATACAGGCCGATACGAACTATCGCGCCATGATCTCCGACATGGACAAATATTATGTCCGCAACCAGGCAGGGAATATGTTACCCCTCGGAACCCTGATCACCTACCAGCCTACCGAGACGGCCCCGCTGATCTCGCATTTCAATATCTTCCGGTCCGCCGAAGTGGACGGCGCCCCCGCATCGGGACACAGCAGCGCCCAGGCCCTTAATGCCCTCCATGAGATCGCGGGCCGTGTCCTGCCGGATGGGTATACCTTCGAGTTCTCCGGCCTCAGCTTTGAAGAGGTCAAGGCGGGATCGACCACGGTGTATATTTTTCTGTTTTCAATCACTTTCGTATTCCTGTTCCTGGCAGCGCTCTACGAAAGCTGGTCGGTGCCCTTCTCCGTGCTGCTAGCCGTGCCCATCGGCGCTTTTGGCGCCATCCTGACCCTGGTATTCGTCCCCAGCCTTACCAATAACGTTTACGCCCAGATCGGCCTCATCACCCTGATCGGCCTGGCCGCCAAGAACGCCATCCNNTCTGCGGCCCATCGTGATGACCTCGCTGGCCTTTATCCTGGGGGTGCTTCCCCTGGTATTCGCCTCCGGCGCAGGCGCCGTGGCCCGGCGGACGATCGGGTTTACCGTACTGGGAGGCATGCTGGCCGCCTCTACAATAGCCATCTTTGTCGTTCCGGTGCTCTTCGTGCTCATCACACGCGCTTCCTATGGCAAGAAGCAACTCGAATACCTCCAGGCACATCACGCGGACCTAATGGAGAAAGCGAAGAAAGTAGAAGCACAGGACATCGATCCCGAGCTCGAATTTGAAATTCAAAAATCACGCGAACTGCACGGAATGGATCCGAAAGACGTTCAAAACCAACCTGCACAAGGATGATCGCCAATACATTCATAAAAAGACCGATAACGGCCATCGTGATTTCTATTATCCTGATCATATCGGGTACGATCTGTGTATTCAATCTCGCCGTCGACCAATATCCGAATATCTCACCGCCTTCCGTGGGTATCAACGGCAGCTATACCGGCGCGGACGCCCAGACGGTGGAGCAGACGGTGGCCATCCCGATCGAAGAGCAGGTCAACGGC